>JBQTIJ010000427.1:0-22603 GCA_052388255.1 Phycisphaerales bacterium | reverse complement strand
ACGAGCCCGTGGCTGTTGGTCCGCTTGACTTTGGTTTCACGCCTCATCAAGGTCGCAACCACTTCGGTCCTGAACTGCAGTTTGGACATGTGCTCGGCGATGCCCTTGAGGAGCCCGTGCTGCTGGTCAAGACGGCGTGGGGCGGGAAGAGTCTCTTTCGCGACTTCAGGCCACCATCGTCCGGGGGGACGGTTGGACCGTACTACCGCCGCATGATCGAAGATGTGCGATCGGCCGTCGCGCGGGCGGTAGAGGAGATCCCCGCGGCCAAGGGGCGTCGCATCGAGATCGCCGGGCTCGTCTGGTATCAGGGGTGGAACGACGGGTGCGAACCTGAGGTGGCCATTCCGCAGTATGCGGAGAACCTCGCGAACCTGATCCGCGACGTTCGCCGCGATCTTGGTGTTGCTGATCTTCCGGTTGTCGTGGGCGAACTGACGGGCTCGTGGGTGGATGCTCCGAAGGAGTGGAAGGCGCTGCGGGAGGCGCAGGCCGCGGCGGCGAGGCGTGAAGAGTGGGCTGGGCGGGTGCTCTTTGTTCCGACGGCGGCGTTTGTCCGCAAGCCGGAGGACTCGCCCCACCCGACACACGAACATCATGAGTTTGGGAATGCCGAGACGTACATGCTTGTCGGCGATGCGTTCGGCAGGGCGATGCGGTCGCTCGTGGTGAAGGGTGCGCCGGCGTTCGAGCCGACATTGCCAGCCGCACCGGGCAAGGTGTCGAACGGCGAGTTGTCCGGGTACATGCTGGTGCCCGTTGAGAAGGCGCCCAAGGAGTTCAACGCTGGTTTTTCGCTCTACGCGGCGGCATGGCCGATCGTCGAGCAGTATCCAGGTTCACGGTTTCAGACCGGATTGTTCGGGACGTGGATGTTTGCGCAGTTCGAGGGTGAGGCCCCGAAGAAGCTCTATTCTGACATTGAAGGTGGCCTCGGATGGTGGCGCGACACGCGCTTTGCGACCTCGACGCCGAAGTTCATCATGGGCGGCGTTGCACCGAACTTCTCAAGTTGGGCCAACGGGCCCGGTGCGGGGAAAGGTCGGGACTGGAATCAGCCGCTGGGCAAGTACGCCATAGCGCAGCTCAGCCCGTGGGTCGTCTGGCCACCGGATGGGCTCAACCTCGCGCAGGGCACATGCGGGGAGCTCTTTGGTTATGGCTATCTGCCGCTGCCGCTCATCGACGCAAAGGCAAAGACTGCGGGGGCGGACGTCCCGACCGGGGACCAGTGCTGGACGCTCTTCTTAAACACAGCGAACTTCAAGGGGCCGTTGTGCTTCTTCACGCCGTACTTCTGGTCGGCCTCGGCGGCTGAGCAACCAGAACTCGCGGGGAAACTCCTTGATTCGCGCCCCTCTGAGCCGAACAAGGCGTTCCAGATGGAGACGCAATGGGTGCCCGCGCGAGTCAGCACGCTCCCCGCGAGCGGCAACTTGCCGCGGACCTATGCACGGACCGCGCCCATGTCCTTCCCCATCGATGCCGATGGCCGGACGGTGGTGCTGCACCGGCTGACGGTCTATGGACGCGATGCGCTCACTGAGCCGGTGCGGCGCTGGTTCGCGGGGGGACCGCCCGCGAGCGGGATGATCGACACTGCGGCGTCGCATGTAAAGCAGTTCCATAAAGGAGGAGGATCGACGTGGCGGATCGGCACGGATGAGACGCGCGATGAAAAGAAGCGAGAGACCGATTGGTCGGTCTTCGGAACGCCCACGGCCCACGACCCGATGACCTTCGGGTACCAGTGGAACACAACGCTGGTGCGCCCGGTCGACGAGAAGAACGCACGGCGCGTCCGCCTCCCGGAGTACTACCGGCTGGATGAAGCCGAAGGGAAGCCGCCGCGGTGGGTCGCGGTAGCGGCATCGGACGTGCCACCGGCAACAGGGCTGCACAAGCAGCGGTTCGAGACTCCGAAAGAGAAGGGCGAGGGGGCATATGTGACTCCGGAAGACCCGGCCAGCCCGTTCCGTGCGCCGGGTCCGGTCGCTGGACCGTTCGAAGTGACACTCGGCGACGGAAGCACCGTGACCTATGCGTGGTACCGCTTTGCGGATCAGCCGGCGATGCTCAACGCGGACCTCTCCATCGCTGAGCGAGAAGCGGCGCAGCGCCGCGTCGAGATGTTGCATCGGGCATGGACGAAAGACCGGCAGTACCTCCCGCCACCGACAACGGGCTCGCTGGCGTCGATTGATCCGGCTCTGATCGTGACGCCACCTCCGGGCTTTGAGATTGGATATGTGCCGATTGCGCTGCGGCAGGAGCGAAAGAGGGGAGGGCGGTGAGGGGGATTTCGCGTATGGGTACTTTTGGTTTCAGGTTCTTCACGAGGCGAATCGCCGATTGGCCTTCCTACGTCGCACTTCACCTTCCCTCTGGTCTTGACCCCATCTTCGTTCCGGTTCGGATGAGAGCCAAGGACTCAACCCGCCGAGGTTTTCTTGCCGGTTCGAGCAAACTCCCTGGGGGCCAGGCCGTTGAGGCCGCGGCGGCCTGACGCGATGCCTGTGTCCGGCAAACCGAGCCGAGACCGCAGTTCACCGATGGACATGGCCAGCAGCGCGTCGTACCCGAGTGCGCTCGCGTCGTACAGCGTCCTTCCTCGTTCCTCCTTCCCCTGTTCCCCGCACAAAGCACTTCGCGGCCTCCCGCCCCTCCCCGCCCGCCACGCCCGCGTCGTTCGCACTGGGACTACGCACAGGCCCATCAGGAACCCGCTGACGACGATCGAACCGACGTACATTCCCAGCGGCCCGATCCCCCGGCCACACTCCCACGCACTGAGCTGCGCCTCGCCCGCCAAGTCGGTGCCGAACCCCGTGGCAATGTGATGCAGGTCGTGCCGCATGATCGCCCAGCGATGCCGCGGCGGATTCGGCACACTGAACGACACCCCCAGCACGCGGGCCGGCGTACGCGGCAGGTCATAGTGGGCAGCTTCGTACCCGTTTTCCGCGAGGAAGGCGTCAAGCCCGCAGCGCACGGTCCAGCAGGCGGGGTACGGGCGGTCGCACGCCGGGAACGCATCGTTCGGGGTATGCTGCATGAAAGTCCACCTGCTGCAGAGTAGCGCCGATGATCATGGCACGCTACGACGATGTCTGCCGTGAAGAAGATGCCCATGACGGATTCTTGGACCTCGCCATGCTCGCGATCTTGGACACGGCGTTGTAAAATCCGCCATGATCGAGATCCAGATCAACCGACTACCCGGCGGCGACGCGTCCCGTCGCACCACGATGGCACGCATCACGTTGACCAACACCGGCGAGGGATTGGGCGGAGTGAAGGTCTACGAGGTCCGGCTGGCGGAAGCGGATGAGCGGGTGCGAGGCGAGGTCCGTTCGATGGAGGAGCGCGCCCATAGGGAAGTCGAGGATGGCATACTCGTTCTTGTTCAGAGAGCCTTGAGCCGCCTCTCTGAACCTCCACGAAGGGGAAGTCAATCGCCCTGACCCTTGGACGGGAGTCTCGCACGACAACGGTACCTTCATAGGTGCAGGAGGCCCAAGCGACAACAACTGCCGCGATCAGCGCCGCGCACAATACGATCAGTCCATACCTCATACACCCCGAAGGAACGTCGTGTAGATCGTGTGTCGAGCATTCGCCGCAGGTCGGGCACACCTGCAAAAACGACAACCCCCGAGTCTTGCGACCCGGGGGTTCTTCGAATAGTGGGCGGGGGATGGTCTGACGACGGGCTTCTCGATGACCCAGAGACAGAACCCGCGAGTGCGGCACTCCGGCAAGCCCGAAGTGGCGGCGGATCAACCCACGGCCTGGTCACCAGCAACGAGGAGCACGCCCCTCACTGACGAGTTGCCAATCACCACTCGTGATGTGGGTCAACCTCTCGCAACTCCCACTCGGCGCCGCGCTGGCTTAGGTTCGCCAAGACGTCCTGCAGAAGCGCCTCGCGCAGCGCGGGGGAGAGGGCTCCCTCGATCTCGACGCGGATCTTCGTGTACAAGACCTCGAAGGTGATACGCACGCCCGACACGACGAGAAGAAAGACCTCGCAGCCACGATCTTCCGGCGGCAGCCACGTGTGCGGCACCGAGGCGGGCTTGAAGTCCTCGGCACAAGGTTCCTCGAACGCTGCCCCCGTGCGCACTGCTTCGATCACGAACATTCTGAACTCATCGGTCGCCGAAACCAGCTCCCAGCGCATCTCGCCCAGGTGCAACCGGTGGGCCGCTCGAAGCGGAAGCGGCTGCTCGACACCGGGACGCTGCACCTTCCCGCCACGAACGGTGATGGTGTGCGAGATCGGATCGAACGACGCGTGGTGCTTGTACATCCAGCCGGGATGCTCGCCGGAGCACGCGAGTTCCGCGATCTCGTAACTCGCGGTGTCGAGGGCCAATACAGGTGTGCGGTCACGCGCGCGCTCTCCGGCGGCGTATCCCAGTCGTCCGATGAGGATGAGCCGATCGCCGACAAGCGTGGCGGAGTGGAAGTCCGTGGGCGGAAAGACCTCCGCGGGGTACCCGTAGATCTCAACGTCTCCGCTGTCGAGCGTCACCCCCGCTTGGCCAGCCGCGGGGCGGAGAACGATCACGTCGTTGTAGATGCAAAAGTCCGGGTCGTACCAGTCCTCGTGCTCGCCGCCCACACAGATGATGCGGCCGTCGCTCATGCCCGTCCGGGTCATCCCAAATCGGCTAAAGCACCAGTCGGGATCCGGAAGGCCGCACCCCTCGTTCCCGCGGCACGACGGGTAGTTGGGCTCGAGACCCAAGCCCTGCCTCACGCCATACGGTCCGCCGCCGTGCCGCACCATCCATTCCCAGTGGTCGACTCGCATCCGCTCGGGGTTGCGCGTACCAAACCGTCGTTTGCACTGAGCCAAGAAGTGCTTGCGGCTCAACGTCATGAGGCGATCATTGTGGTCGGACCCCTCACCCAAATGTTCCGCGAAGTCGGCCGTCCGATTCTCCAAAAGCGACAACCCCTGGATCTCGCGATCCAGGGGTTCTTCGAATAGAGGGTGGATAGCGGTTGTCGAACGGGGCTCTGCCGCTCACGCCCGTCGCCGCCAGGATCGGATGGACGGGCGCATCTCACCTGGTGCGGTCGTGCGATGGCATCTGGTGAGTTGAGTGTCCGTATCCGCAACCCTCACGAACCGACTCTCGCCGACTAGGCCGGTCAAATAGCCACAGCATGCTGGTTTACGCGCGACGGCTGTCAAATTTGGCACCGAACCTAGGGCGGGCTGAAGTGGTATACTCTTCCCAGCCGATACACCCCTCAAATGCCCCCATCCCTCGTCAAACTCGTCGCCGTGCTCCTGCTCATTGTGCAGGGCGTGATGGCTTCGGGTCCGGGTCGGGTGCTGTGTATACCCCTTGGGGACTGTGGCAGCCACGACACGGCGGTTGCTGATTCCTGCAGGCATTGCGATGCTCACGCGAGCCGCGATAGCGGCTGTTTGGAATCTTCGCGTCACGAGGATGGCCCGCACAGCCCTCTGTTTCATCCCCCTGACGAGTGTGGGTGCCATCTCCATGTGCCGGTGCCCGATGGTCAGCAGGTCCCGAGCAAAGGCGACTCGCAAGACTTGCGTTTGCTTGTCGTCCCGCTGCTTATCGCCATCGCGGTTGCTTGGGATCTTGAGCCGCCGCTTGCCATCCCGGCTCTTGTTCAGCCCCCTGATTTCAGCGTTTCTGATCAGGTCCTTGGGCTGAAGACCACTCGTCTCTTGATCTAGCGCTGACGTTTCCGCCTCCGCCGCTGGGACTGTCGTCTCGTGGCGGGCGATGTCGTTTTCCTGCTGTGGACCCCCTTAGCGTCCGCGCGGGTATTGGCCTAGTTCCCACCACAATCTGGGTTGAATTGCGTTCGGGGCTGCTCGCCGCCGTTCCAGGTCGAGTTCGGTCCTGATGAATTCAGCTTCCACCCGTTTGGAGACTTTCATGGTTCGATCACACGAATCCGAGGCAGAAGGCACAGTGCGGCGGCTCAAAGTGCTTTCGCTGGCTGGGCTTGTTGCAATCGCGGCGGGCGGCTGCCAGTCGTACGAGCGACGCCCGCTGGACATGCCCGGACACCAGTCCGCGTTCCTGGCCCGCACGCCCGAAAGCTCGGAGGTCCGGGCGTTCGCGGAGAGCCTTGCGGCGAAGTCCACAGGGTCATCTGGCGAGGCGGTGGCGTTCGATCCACGCGACGGCATCAGCTGCGGAGAGGCCGAGGTCATCGCCGTTGTCTTCAACGCCGACCTGCGGGTCGCTCGCCTTCGTGCGGGAGTGACGCAGGCAACAGCGGAGAATGCCGGGCTCTGGGAAGATCCGACGATCGGCGTCGACTTGACACGCATCATCGAAAGCACCCCTGAACCGTGGAAGGTGTTCACGAGCGTTGGTCTCACGATCCCGATCTCCGGTCGGCTGGAGATCGAGAAGCAACGGGCGGGCGTAGAGCACGCGGCGGAGCTTGCCAGAGTCGCACAGCGCGAGTGGTCGGTGCGGATGTCGGTGCGCCGCGCTTGGAGCGAATGGTCTGCGATGGACGCGCAACTAGCGGTCACGCGTGACTTCTTGTCCCGCGTGGATCAGATCCTCTCGGTGGTCGACAAGATGGAACTTGCGGGAGAGATGGCCAGGACCGAGGCACGTCTCTTCCGGATCGAGAAGGCGACAAAGGCCGCGGACCTCGCCTTGCTTGAGTCTCGGACCCGCGAAGCGGAACTGCGGCTGCGTCAACTCATGGGGATGTCGCCCGACGCTCCGTTCCGGCTATTGGCGCTGGGCATCGGGCCCGTGCGGATCGCCTCCGCTCCGAGCAATACGGCATCGCACATCGAGCGGAGCAGCCCGGCGATGCTTGTCGCGGCAGCCGAGTACGAGGCCGCCGAGAAGGCCCTGGAACTTGAGGTTCGCAAGCAGTACCCGGACGTGCACCGGGGCCGGGGGTACGGGAACGAGGACGGGCAGGATCAGGGTCTCCTGGGGCTGTCCGTGCCGATCCCGATCCTGAACGCCAACCGACGCGGGATCGCCGAGGCGCGAGCGCAGCGTGAGGTCGCGCGTGCCGCCGCCGAGGCGGCGTTGGAACAGACCGTCGCGGCGCTACGCGCGGCGGAGGTCCGACTCGCGGCCGCAGCCCAGCGTCGATCGACGCTGGAGACAGAGATCGTGCCGCTGGTGGATGCGCAGTACGTCGATGCCCGCCAGGTGGCCCGTCTCGGCGAGGTCAACACGCTCGTGCTGCTGGAGAGTCTGACACGCCAGCAGGCTGCCAAGGTCGGGCTGGTCGAGGCGGCACGTGACGAGGCGATCGCGGCGATCGATCTCGACGAGATCTTCGGCCCCGTGCCTTCCGTCTGGCCTTCCACTCCGGCTCCCGTGCACAAACCCGATGGTGGCTCCGCAGCGCCCGGCGTCTCCGATTCGATCACCGCCCCCAACTCCAACACGCCCTCCGGCGGCTCCGGCCGCTGATGGGCTTGTGACAAGGAACACACCATGAAGAACACGTTCGCCGCCATCTCGAAGATCCTGCTCATCGGCGGGTTGTCTCTGTCCATGCCGTTCGCTCTGGCGCTTACCGGCTGCGAGAAGAAGGATGCCGCCCACGGCTCGGACGACGGGCACGACCACGGGAGCGAGGGAGCCGGAGCCGGAGGAAGCGCGGGAAAGGACGCTGAAGCCGCTCCCTCCAACCGCGTGGACATCCCCGCATCGGTCCGACAGAACCTCGGCATCACCTTCGCACGCGTGGAATCTCGAAGCGTCGCGCAGACGCTCCGCGTGCCCGGTCGCTTCGAGTTCCTTCCCACAGCGCGGCGTGAGTACCGCACGCCGCTTTCCGGCCGCGTGGAGGTCTTGGTCAGCCAATACCAGTCAGTGGAGCCGGGCACACCGCTGTACAGAGTCGATGCCGCGGCATGGCGCGACCTTCACGAGCAAATCACTGCGAACCAGGCACGGGTCGACTCGATGGGGCCACTTAGGGAGGCCCATCGTCGGCACGAGCAGAGCCTTGCGGACAAGGTCTTGCTCTGGCAAGAGCGTCTCAAGCAACTCGAGGATCTGCGAGCGGCTGGCGGCGGGAGTGCCGCCCAGTTCACCGAAGCTCGCGCCACACTCAACGCCACGCAGGCCGAACTAGCGGACGTCATGGAGAAGGAGGCGGAGCTGCAAGCACAGCAAAAGCAAGCCGAAGCCGAGCTCCGGTCTCTGAAGTCTAGACGTGATTCGCTGGAACGAGGCAGCAATTGCGGAAGCGGCCACGGTGACTTGGAGGCCGGTGGCGGTTTCGTCGTCTGCGCCGTCGCGCCGGGCGTCGTTGAAGCGATCGGGATCACGCCGGGCGGTCTCGCGGAGGAGAACGGGCAGATCGTGACGGTCGTTCAGCCGGATCAGATTAGGTTCAGAGCGCGTGGTTTGCAGTCCGACCTCGGAAGGCTCCGCAACGGCCTTGAGGCGAGGATCGCACCGCCTCAGGGCGGAAGTGTGCCGCTCGAAGACGCGATGAACGGGGAGCTCCGGATCGGACTCTCCGCCGACCCGGATGAACGCACGGTGGACCTTGTTGTGATTCCCGAGGCGCTCGCACCCTGGGCACGCGCGGGCGTGTCGGCGCACCTCGAAGTCACGCTCGCAGGGGGAACCGAGGAACTGGCGATCCCCCAGTCCGCCGTCGTGCGCGACGGCGCGCGGGCGATCATCTTCCGCCGCGATCCCGCCAACCCCGACAAGGTCATCCGCATAGAGGCGGATCTCGGCCTCTCCGACGGGCGATGGGTGGTGATCGCCAGTGGCGTGAAGGAAGGTGACGAGATCGTCCTCGGCGGCAACTTCCAGCTGATGCTGGCGACGAGCGGTTCCGCAGAGAAGGCGGGTCACTTCCACTCCGACGGAACATTCCACGAAGGGAGCCACTAAGCCATGCTCGCGAAGCTCATCGCCTTCTCTCTGCGCCAGTCCTCCCTCGTGGTCGTCTTCGCAGGGCTGCTGCTCGTCTTTGCCGGGCTCAAGATCAAGAACATGCCGGTGGATGTCTTTCCCGAGCTCAACGCACCCACGGTCGTCGTGATGACCGAGGCGGGGGGATTGGCCGCCGACGAGGTGGAACTCAACGTCACCTTCCCGATCGAGACGGCGGTCAACGGTCTGCCGGGTACGCGGCGGGTCCGGAGCGCTTCGGCCACCAGCCTCTCCATCGTGTGGGTCGAGTTTGACTGGGGCACCGATATCTACCGCGCGCGGCAACTGGTCTCCGAGCGATTGTCCGCAGTGCGTGAGTCGCTCCCGCCCGGCGCGCACGCAGAGATCACGCCCGTCACCAGTATTACCGGCGAGATCATGCTCATGGCCCTGTCCAGCCCCGATGGCTCGGTCAGCCCGCTCGACATGCGATCATTCGCCGAGTTCGATCTGCGGAACAAGCTGCTCGCGGTCCCGGGCGTCGCTCAGGTCGTCGCCATCGGCGGTGAACTTCCGCAGTACCAGATCAACGTCAATCAGGACCAACTCGCCCTGTACGGCCTGACCATCTCCGACGTGGTCGCGGCGGCCAAGGGCGCGCACTCCACGGCCAGCGCCGGGTATGTCCCCAACTGGGAGAATCAGGAACTGCCCATCCGCCAGACCGCCCGTGTCACCAGCGCCGAGGACATCAAGAACACGCTGGTGCGCTATCACAACGGCGCGGCGGTGACGATCGGGCAGGTGGCCGACGTGCGGCTCGGCCCCTCGCCCAAGCGGGGAACCGCGTCCGACCGGGCGCTGCCGGGCGTGGTCATCAGCGTTCAGAAGAGCCCGGGAACCAACACCCTCAACCTCACCGAGCAGATCGACCGGGTGCTCGATCAGGCCGAGGCGGCCATGCCCAAGGGCATGGTCCTGAACCGGGACCCCTTCCGGGCCGCGCGGTTCATCGAGCGGTCGATCAACGGCGTGGTCAAGGTCTTGATCGAGGCGAGCATCATCGTGGCGGTCATCCTGATCCTGTTCCTGCTCAACGTACGGGCCACGATCGTGACGCTGACCGCTCTGCCGCTCTCGCTCGCCGTGGCGATCCTGCTGCTGTGGGCGTGGGGCCTCTCGATCAACGTCATGACGCTGGGCGGACTGGCCGTGGCGATCGGCGAACTGGTGGACGACGCCATCATCGACGTGGAGAACGTCCTGCGGCGGCTCAAGGAGAACGACGGGCTGCCCGAGGACGAGCGCAAAGGCCTCGTTGAGGTGATCTACAACGCGAGCAACGAGATCCGATCGTCGGTGGTGTTCGCGACCATCATCATCTGCATGGTCTTCGTGCCGCTCTTGTTCCTGCAGGGGCTTGAAGGCCGGTTCTTTCAGCCTCTGGGCATCGCGTACATCATCTCGATCATGGCCTCGCTGATCGTGGCCCTGACGGTCACGCCCGCGCTGTGCAAGTGGCTCTTCGCCGGCGCGTTCGGAAAGAAGGGCGGGCGCTCCGGCGAGTCGAGCGGGCATGGGGAGCATGACGGGTGGCTCGTCCGCTGGCTCAAGCGTCGGTACGAGCCGCTGCTCCGCGCGAGCGTCCGCAACCGCGGACTGGTTCTCGGGGGCGCGGGCGTGCTCACGGTGGCTTCGTTGCTGCTCATGTCCACGTTCGGTACATCGTTCCTGCCCGCATTCAAGGAAGGCACTTTTACTGTTTTCCTGCTCGCGCCGCCTGGCACATCGCTCGTCGAGAGCAATCGCCTGGCCACTGGCGTCGAGGCCCAGATGGCCCAGATCGAAGGCGTCTCGAGCGTGACGCGGCGCACCGGGCGGGCCGAGCGCGATGAGCACGCCGAGCCGGTAAGCAGTTCCGAGATCGAAGTCACGATGAAAGCGGGAGTCGATCAGGACAGGGTCAGGGCCGCCATCGATCGCATCATCGCCAACATCCCAGGTATCACCACAATGGTCGGCCAGCCGATCGAGCACCGCCTGAGCCACGTGCTGTCGGGCACGCCCGCAGCCATCGCCATCAACGTGTACGGCGACGACCTCAACGTCCTGCGCTCGCTCGCCAAGGAGATCGAGGCGGCGATCAAGCCGATTCCCGGCACCCGCGACGTGGCCGCCAATCGCGAGATCATGATCACCTCACTCCCGATTCGATACCGACCGCAGGATCTGGTCGCCGCCGGGCTTTCGCCCGCGTCTGCCGCGGAGCAGGTGCAGCAGGCTCTCTATGGCGAAGCCGTCGCCGAGGTGAATCAGGGCGTGCGTCGCTATGAGATGGTCGTTCGCCTTGCCGAGAGCGAGCGGGAGCGGATTGACCAGATCATGGACCTGCAACTGCGGGGCGTAGGCGGGGCGATCGTTCGCCTGCGCGAAGTCGCCGACATCGGTCCGGAGAAGACCAGCAACCTCATCGCCCGCGAGAACGCCCAACGAAAAGCGGTGATTTCCACCAACGTCGCCGACGGCTACAACCTCGGGCAACTGGTCGCGCAGGTGCAAGCCAAGGTCGACCCGATCGTTCAAAAGGCCGGGTACACGGTCCACTACGGTGGGCAGTTTGAGGCCCAGCAGTCCGCCAGCCGCACCATCCTCATCATGGGCGCGGGCGTAGCGGTCTTCATGTTCCTGCTCTTGCAGCTCTCGACCGGCAAGGCCCGCGTCGCCCTGCTGGTGATGCTCAACCTGCCGCTCGCGCTGATTGGCGGCATCGCCGCTATCTACCTGACGGAGAGCCCGTCGATTGCCGGTAACACGCTGTCGCTCTTTGGCCTGTCGTCCTCGCGCTATGTCGCCCCGGTCATCTCTATCGCCAGCATGGTGGGATTCGTGACCCTCTTCGGCATCGCCGTTCGCAACGGGATCCTGCTGGTCAACCACTATGACCATCTCCAGGAGCATGAGAGCAAGACGATCGGTGACTCGATCATCCAAGGGTCACTTGAAAGACTGGTGCCGATCCTGATGACGGCGTTGGCCGCGATGCTCGGGCTCGTGCCGCTCGCGCTGGCCAAGGGTAAGCCCGGCAGCGAACTGCTCGCCCCGCTTGCGATCGTCGTGCTGGGCGGGCTGGTCTCGTCCACGTTTCTCAACCTTTTCGTGGTCCCCGCCGGTTACGCCCTGGCGTTTAGGGTCAAGCGCGAGGCATCCGGGAGTCCCCGACTGCTCACCCGCTTGCTGCGTCGTTCCACGAGGAAGTCCGCTCCCTCAACCTGATTGCAAGGAGACATTGGCATGAACACCGTTCGCACGCTCGCACTCGTTCTCACCGTCCCGCTGCTCGCCTTCTCCGCTGGCCTGACCGGCTGCGAGAAGAAGTCTGAAGCGCCCGCCAGGCCCGCCGCCAAAGGTGACGGCCACGACCACAAAGATGGCGACGGGCACGATCACAAGGCGGGAGACAAGCACGACCACAAGGATGGGGACGACCACGATCACAAGGACGGCCATGGGCACGGCCCCAAGACCGAACTGGGTAGCCAGTCGGCGGGCGGCATGACGATCGTCGCCGCTCGCGAAGGGGACGTCACGCCGGGGGGCGAGGCGACCTTCGACATCAGCGTCTCCGGAGGAGCGGGCAAACCCGCGGCGGTGCGTGTGTGGGTCGGAACCCAGGACGGCAAAGGCTCGATCAAGGGAAAGGCTGAGGCCGAAGGTGATGGATGGCACGCGCACGCCGAGGTGCCCAAACCGCTCCCCGCGGGCAGCAAGCTCTGGGTGGAAGTCGAGACCCCCAGCGGCGCTAAGCACCTCGCCGGGTTCGATCTCAAGCAGTAAGCAGTGCGATCATCGCACACCGACCCGGCGGCGCGGCCGGGCGGCACACTGAAGACACGTCCCGGCGGCCCGCGCCCGGTCGCCTTGACTTTGGAGCATCACCATGAAGAGTCCGAACAGTTCGTCTGTCGTCCTTGGCCTGATCGCTGGCGTTGGTCTGACCGCGTCACTAGCCGCGATGATGGGCCAGGGAGCCGCGCAGCGCAGCCCCGCTGACACCCAGTACTTCGTCACTGCCGACGACGGCGAGGCACACCTGTGGCTGCGCGAGGGCAACAGCCTCAAGTTCGTTGCGCACGGCGAGTGCGCTGAGTGCAAGGCCAAGGGCGATCACGGCCACGGTCACAAGGAGGATGACGGGCACGACCACGCCAAGCCCGGCGCCGCAGCGCCCGCGGGCAAGGCCGGGGGCGACCACGGCGACCACGGCGACCACGGCCACGGCGAGGGCGGGGCGATCGGCACGGCCACCATCGGCGCGTGGACAGTGTCCGTCTCGGGCGAGATCAAGGCCGGCAGCGAGGCCCACCTCGACATTAAGCTCTCGGGGAGCCCCGCCAAGCCCGCCGCGGTCCGCGTCTGGATCGGTTCGCAGGATGGCAAGGGCGCGATGAAGCAGAAGGCCGACGGCGACGGCAAGGAGTACCACGCCCACGCCGACGTGCCCAATCCGATCCCCGCCGGAGCTCAGTTGTGGGTCGAGATTGATGACGGCAAGGGGAGCAAGTCTGTTGGCGGGTTCCCCATCTCGAAATGACAGCTGCAGCGAGCCCGGCGCGGCGAAGGCCCCGCGCCGGGCTTGGCACGGCGTCACGATGTGTGAAGTACGACGCTTCGGCCTCTGTAAGTCTGGTTGCCGGGCAACGTGTCGAGTGTGCTCTGCGTGTTGTCTGCGTTTGAAAGGACTCTCTATGCGAATTGCGATTCTGAACCTCATCTTTGTTTCCGGTCTCATGCTCCTTGGCGGATGCGCCACGCCCCGTGCGGACTTGGTGTCATCCGGCGACGTGACGATCGAGTCAGCGGCAACGCGGCCCCTTGCTCATACACCCACTGCCGAGAACGCCGACGGAGACTTGCTTGTGAGCGGGCAACTCGAGGAGGCGGAAGCCGTGGCCGGCGGCCACCTTGACATCACCGTCACGTCGCCCGACGGCGTTGTCGTCCACGATGCCATCGTGAACTACGGCCGGGCTTCATCACCTCACACCACGCAGCTCGGGCCGCGCGGCGCTTCACGTCGGGTGCAGACAGGCCCAAAGCATGCCAAGTACTCCGTTCGGTTTCCTGGCTTGCCACCTGCCGGTTCCAAGATCCGGGTTCGGTTGGAGTCGGGAGCCCACGAGAGGCCCGCGACACCACGATGAGACTAACCACGATCCAAGTTCCAGCAATGGACTGCCCGACCGAAGAGACGATCATCCGTCGGTCGTTACTCGGCATGGGCGGTGTGATCGGTATCCGTTGCGACCTGATGATGCGCCGCGTTGTAGTTGAGCACACGGACGCCCTTGATCCGGCCCGCATTCTTTCTGAACTCAACGAAATCGGTCTGCCGGGAGTGGTTGATTCCGCGATCGAGAGCGATGAGAGTTGTTCTACTCGCGGCTGTCGTACACGGCAACCTCCTCGGGCGCAGCAGCGTTTGCGATCATCGCTGTTCATCCTCGGGGGCCTGCTCGCCGCGGGCGCAGAGGCGATGTACTTCGCGGGCATGGAGGAGACGTCGCCGGTCGTCATCGCGATGTCCGCCGCTTCGATCCTTCTTTGCGGCTTGCCAACCCTGCGCAAAGGCTGGATCGCGCTGAAGTCCTTCACGCTCAACATCAACTTCCTGATGACGGTGGCGGTCATCGGCGGGGCGTTCATCGGGGCGTGGCCGGAGATCGCGCTGGTCACCTTCCTCTTCGCGCTCGCGGAGTTGATCGAGGCCAAGGCGCTCGACCGGGCCCGCAACGCCGTCATGGGCCTGATGGCGATGGCCCCTGATGAGGCGAGCGTGAAGCAGCCCGATGGTGCCTGGAAGGTCACGCCCGCGAGCGGGGTTCTCGTCGGCGCTGTCGTGCAAGTCAAGCCCGGCGAGCGGCTCGCGCTCGACGGCGTGGTGGTCGCGGGCGAGTCGAGCGTGAACCAGGCCCCGGTCACGGGCGAGAGCGTGCCCGTGGACAAGAAGCCGGGCGACAAGGTCTTCGCCGGGACGATCAACGAGTCGGGTGTGCTGGAGTTTAAGACCACCGGCGGCAAGGACCAGACCACGCTCGCCAAGATCATCAGGACCGTCCAGGAGGCGCAGGGGAGCCGGGCACCGACGCAGCGGTTTGTGGACAGGTTCGCGCGCGTCTACACGCCCATCGTGTGCGTGGTCGCGGTGCTGGTCGCGGTCGTCCCGTGGCTGGCGTTTGGCGAGACGTTCTACCCCTGGCTTTACAAGGCGCTGGTGCTGCTCGTCATCGCCTGCCCCTGCGCGCTGGTGATCTCGACGCCCGTGACGGTCGTGAGCGGGCTGACGGCGGCCGCGCGACGCGGGATCCTCATCAAGGGCGGCGTGCATCTGGAGAATGGCCGAAAACTCAAGGTCGTCGCCCTGGACAAGACCGGGACCATCACCGAGGGCAAGCCCCGCGTGACGGATGTGCAGCCCGTGGGCCGCGCGAGCAAGGATGAAGTGTTGCGGATCGCCGCGAGCCTCGATGCGCTTTCGCAGCACCCGGTGGCGCTTGCCGTGGTCGCGGCCTGGAACGGCGAGCGTGCGAGCGTCGAAGCGTTCAAGTCGCTCACGGGTCGCGGAGTGGAAGGACGCATCGACGGCGCGGCGTACTTCGTCGGCAACCACCGCCTCGCCGAAGAGCGGGGAGTATGCTCGCCCGAGGTCGAGGCGACGCTTGGCCAGTTTGAGGCCCAAGGCAAGACGGCGATCGTGGTCGCGTCGGCCAGCGCGGTGCTGGGCATCATCGCCGTCGCGGATACGCCCCGGGCGAGCAGCGTCGAGGCGATCCGGTCGCTCCACGAACTGGGAATCAAGACGCTGATGCTCTCGGGCGACAATCAGACCACCGCCTCGGCCATCGCCAAGGCGGTCGGTATCGACGAGGCCCGCGGCGGGATGCTCCCGGAGGACAAGCTAGCCGAGCTCGAGCGTCTCACGAAGGAGCACGGGGACGCGATCGGCATGGTCGGCGACGGCGTAAACGACGCCCCGGCCCTTGCCAAGTCCACGATCGGCTTTGCCATGGGCGCTGCGGGCACCGACACGGCGCTGGAGACAGCCGACGTGGCCCTCATGCAGGATGACCTGCGGGGCGTGCCGGGGTTCGTTCTGCTTTCCCGGCGAACCGGGGCGATCCTGACCCAGAACATCGCCTGGGCCATCGGCATCAAGGTCGTCTTCTTCGCGTTGACCCTGGCCGGGCTGGGGACGATGTGGATGGCCGTTCTTGCGGATGTCGGAGCAAGCCTCTTAGTGATTGGTAATGGCCTCCGGTTGTTGGGGACACGGAAGGGTCCAGCGGGCTCACGTCGGGCGAACGGGAAGCGGGGCCGGGCGTAAAGTGAATCTGGCCTGCGTTCGGCCGATATACTGATGTATTCCATGCGTCACCCCTTGCTCCGCATCTTGGTCGCCCTGCTCATCGGCGTGGTCACGCCGTTGTGCTGCTGCCAGGCCGCGGCGCTCGCGGGCGGGGCGTGTGCCGGAAAACATGTCGCGGCGGCTGAATCGGACTCATGCTGCGGCGGCTGTGTCGGCGAAACGCGAACGGACGAAGGACCAGCGGAACAGCCGTGTCAGGATCAGCCGCGTGACGACTCGCAGGACCAGTCTCAGGATCGCCCCGACCACGATCAGCCGTCTCCTCCCGGCAAGTGCCCGTCCTGCCCGTCGTGCCAAGGCACATCCGCCGGCACAGGCATCAGCGCCGAGGCGCGTCTCCCGGCCTTTGAGCAGCAATGGAACGCACTGGCGACCTTCGCCCTCGCCGTGCTGTGGACGATGGAGGCACCCGAGGCCCTTGTTGCGCCGCATCCGCCCGGCTGGGCTCATTACCCGCCGCACCTGAAAGCCAACCGCGATGCGCAGCGGTGGCACTGCGCGCTGCTGGTCTAGCCACATCCTGCACCGGACGCTCCTTGTCTTGCGCGTCCGCATCGGCCTTGCGCGTCCGGCTCCACGCCGAGCGTGCGGGGCGTGACTTCGCTTGACGCGCCGTGGCTCCCTTGTCGATGCCCGGCCGCCCTCAAAGTGCAGGAACCACTCATGGCCACCACGCAGACCGATCTGCGGGCGCTCCGTCGGGGCCCGCAAACCACCTCGCCTAACACCCAGCCCCCGCCGTCATCGGCGGGGAGCACCACCGTCATCGCGCGCCCCAGGGCGCGCTGGGCGACGCGGCTGCTCATTCCCGCCGCCGTGCTGCTGGCGACCGGCGGCCTGCTCGCGTACGCCGCCCGCGATGCGCTCCGGCCTCGGCTCGCGGTGCATGTCGCCGCCGCGATCCCGAAGGAGACCGTCCAAGCCGCGGGCACGAGCGCCGCACCCGGGTCGCCGAGCGACCCCGAGGCGCCGCCGCATGATGCGCCCCTCGGCCCCGCCATTGTGCAGGCCCCGGGGTGGATTGAGCCCGCGCCGTTCGCTGTCAGCGTCCCCGCCTTGGCCGAGGGCGTGGTGCGGGACGTGCTGGTGCTCGAGGGCGAGCGCATCGAGGCGGGCCAGGCTGTCGCCCATCTCATCGACGAGGACGCGCGGCTCAGCCTGCGGGCGGCCGAAGCGACCGTCGCCGAGCGCGACACGGACGTCGCCCGCGCTCGTGCGGCGCTCGCGACCGCCGAATCACAGGTCGAGGTCGAACGAAGCGCCGCCGCCGAGTTGCGGGACGAGGTCGCGAGCAAGCGCGGCCTGGTCGCCGCCGGCGGACTGAGCGAAGGGGCGTTCCGGCGCATGGAGATCCGGCTTTCCGGCCTGGAGGCGAAGGTCGCAACGGCGGAGAAGGCGGCGAGCGAATCCCGCGCCGCGCTGGCGCAGGCAGAGGCGGCCCACGCCGCCGCCCACGTGCTGCGCGACGAGGCCGCGCTGCGGCTCGCCAGGATGGAAGTGCGCTCGCCCGTGGGGGGCGTGGTGCTCGCCCGACTGGTCGAGCCCGGATCGAGGATCAGCATGAGCGGCAAGGGCGGCGACCCCGGCCAGGCGGGGAGCATGACCGGCGCGGTCCTGCGGGTCTATGACCCCGAGAAGTTGCAGGTGCGTGTGGATGTACCTTTGGCTGACGCGGCCAAGGTCGGCGTCGGCACGCGCGCGATGGTGACCACCGAGGCACTCTCCGACCAGACCTTCAGCGGCGTGGTCACACGGGTGGTCCACGAGGCCAACATCCAGCGGAACACCGTGCAGTTCAAGGTGGCCCTCGATGCGCCCTCGCCCGTGCTCAAACCCGAGATGCTCACGCGCGTCAAGTTCCACGCGCCCGCGGGAAACGCGCAGCGCCGAAGCCCCTCTGGCGGCGGAAACGCGGCTGGCGGTCCGCACGACAACGGCACGATGACGCTGCTGGTCCCCACGGCCGCCGTGACCGTGGCCGGCGACGGCAAGGGTCTGGTCTGGGTCGTGGACAACTCGGGAGGAAGCCCCGTCGCCCGCCGCCGAGACGTCGCAACCCCGCCTTCGGCTGACGACGGGTTCACCTTCGTGACCGGCGGCCTTCGCCTCACCGACCGGATCATCCTTGACCCGCCCGCCCCGCCCGCGATCCAGGACGGCACGCGGCTCAACGTGCTGGGCGAACGCACCGACGCCACGTCCAACCCCGCCCCCTCAACACCGTAACGCCCAGTGTCCGCCCATCGCCGTGACAAGCACGCGGCATCAACGAGCAACGCCATGACGACCAACCACACGCACGCACGCAGCTCCGATTCCGGCCCGCCGCTCATCCAGTGCCGCCGGCTCACCAAGACCTACAAGAAGGGCGACAACATCATCACCCCCTTGCAAGAGCTCGACCTCGACGTGCCCGCGGGCGACTTCCTCGCCCTCATGGGCCCCTCGGGCAGCGGCAAGACCACGCTCCTGAACCTCATCGCCGGGATCGACCGTCCCAGCGGCGGGCAACTGGTCATCGGCGGCACCGACATCGCCACGCTCTCGCGGTCCAGGCTCGCCGACTGGCGGAGCGTGAACGTGGGCTACGTCTTCCAGCTCTACAACCTCGTGCCCGTGCTCACCGCCTACGAGAACGTCGAGCTCCCCCTGCTGCTGCACAGCATGTCCGCCAAGGACCGGCACGAGAAGGTGCAGACCGCCATGCAGCTGGTCGGGATCGCCGACCGCCACGACCACTACCCGCGGCAACTCTCGGGCGGGCAGGAGCAGCGCGTCGCCATCGCGCGGGCCATCGTGACCGACCCCACCATCATCGTGGGCGACGAGCCGACCGGCGACCTCGACCAGGATTCGGCCAAGGCCATCATGGAGCTCATGGTCCGGCTCTGCGAGGACCTGGGCAAGACCCTCATCATCGTGACCCACGACGCCAAGAGCGCGGCCTACGCCAAGCGGACGCTGCACCTGGAGAAGGGCCGTCTGGTCGAAGCAGAACACCTCGCCGCCCGCCGCGCGGCCCTCGTTCCCCAGGAGGCCTGAACCATGATCGCGCCCAAGTTCATGCCCGTCGTCTTCAAGCAGCTCTGGCGGCACCGCGTCCGCAGCGTGCTCACGCTCTGCGGCGTCGCCATCGCCATGTTCCTGTTCATCGCCGTGCAGACGCTGCAAGAAGGCGTGCGGCAGTCCACGCAAGCCGCGGCGGATGACACCACGCTGGTGGTCTACCGCGCGAACCGTTTCTGCCCCGCCGCTAGCCGCTTGCCGCAGTTCTACGTGGACCGGATCGAGAAGATCCCGGGCGTCGTCTCGGCGGTGCCGGTCAAGATCGTGGTCAACAACTGCCGGGCGTCGCTGGACGTGGTCACGTTCCGGGGCGTGCCCCGCGAGGACTTGGTCGGGCCGCAGGGCGGCGGGGCGGGTCCCACGGGCTGGGCGGGCAAGTGGCAACTCATCTCGGGGTCAGTCGCCGAGTGGGAGAAGCGCTCCGACTCGGCCCTGGTGGGCGAGACGCTGGCGGCCCGGCGCGGCTTCCGGGTGGGCCAGTCCTTCGACGCCTCGGGCATCACCGTCACCGTCGCGG
This sequence comes from Phycisphaerales bacterium, assembly GCA_052388255.1. Classification (GTDB taxonomy): domain Bacteria; phylum Planctomycetota; class Phycisphaerae; order Phycisphaerales; family UBA1924; genus JAEUIX01. The sequence continues at coordinate 2,715 of JBQTIJ010000427.1, read as the reverse complement.
GGATCATCCGCTCCCCCGAGCCGCAGGACCAGAACGTCGCCTATGTCCACCTCGACTTCCTCCAGCAGGCCGCTGGCAAGGGCGGCGGCCTGGGCAGCGTCACGCAGTTCACCGTCCGCGTCGATGACCCGGCGAAGATGGTGCAGGTGGCCGAGGCGATCGACGCCGAGTTCGCCGCCGAGGCCGACCCGACGATGACCAGCCCGGAGAAGGCCTTCGTTGCGCAGGCCGGGGCCGACATCGTGGAGATCGTGAAGTTCACGCGGTGGCTGGGCTGGGGGTGCCTGGCGGCGGTGCTCGCGTTGGTGGCCAACGCGATCGTGCTGAGCGTGCAGGACCGGATCAAGGAGCACGCGGTCTTGCAGACGCTGGGGTTCCGCTCCGGGCTCATCGCCCGGCTGATCGTCAGCGAGGGGATGCTCATCGGGCTCCTGGGGGGCGCGCTGGGCACGGGCATCGCCCTGTCGGTGGTCCACTTCGGCAACTTCTCGCTCTCGCAGGAGGGCCTGTCGATCAGCGTGAGCGCGTCGTGGTCGGTGATGGGCCTAGGCCTGGTCATCTCCGCGGGCGTGGGGATCGTGGCGGGCCTGGTGCCCGCGTGGCGGGCGGGACGGCGCGAGATCGCCAGTTGCTTCCGGGCGGTGTGAGAAAGGACTCCATGCGACTTCTTCCCTTTGCCTATGCCGTCCGCAACCTGGGGCGATCGCCCTCGCGGCTGTTTCTTTCCGTCGCCGGGGCGGCGATGGTGGTGCTGCTCATTTTGGTCGCGGGCGGGTTCGTGCGCGGCATGAGCGCGGCCCTGCGGGCCACCGGCGGGGAGCACAACGTCATCCTGCTGGGCGCGGGGAGCGAGGAGAGCGTGGAGCGCTCGGAGATCCCCGCCGCGACGCCGGGGGTGCTCGCGGCCAGCGTGCCGGGCATCCGCACGCGGGCGGGCGTGGCGTACGTCTCGCCCGAGGTGCACGTGATGCTGCCGGTGGGCGTGGATGCGGCGGGGGCGGGCGGGACATCGACGGGTGAGAGCGGCACGCGCACAGGGACGAGGGGGGCGGGGGGTGCGGGGGGGCGGCAGGTCATGCTGCGCGGTGTCACGCCCGCGGCGGCGCTGGTCCACGAGTTGGTGTCGCTGACCGAGGGACGCTGGCCCCAGTCGGGCGCGGATGAGGTTTTGGTGGGTCGCATGGCGGGGACGGTGCTGGGGGTCGCCGAGCGCGACGTGGCGATCGGCACGGCGCTGGTCATCGATGGGAGGCCGTGGACCATCGTCGGGCGCTTCAGCGCGCCGGGGACGGTCGTCGAGGCCGAGGTGTGGCTGCCGCTGGCGGACCTGATGACCGCGACCAAGCGCGAGACCATCTCGTGCGTCGTCATGACGCTCGACCCGTACAACGAGGCGACGGGCCAGGGCGCGGAGTTCGGCGACGTGGCGGCCTTCACCAAGACCCGGCCCGACCTGGAACTGGTGCCGATGACCGAGCGCGAGTACTACGGCAAGCTCGCCGCCTTCTTCGGGCCGATCAAGATCGTCGCGTGGGTGACGGCGGGGCTGATCGCCGTGGGCGGGCTCTTCGGCGGGCTCAACACGATGTACGCCGCGTTCGCCTCGCGCATCCGCGAACTCGGGACGCTGCAATCCATCGGCTACCGGCGGCTGGCGATCGTCTGGTCGATGATCCAGGAATCGACGCTGGCGACGGCGGCGGGCGGCCTGCTCGCGTGCGCGGTGGGCGTCTTCCTGCTCGACGGCGTGGCGGTGCGGTTCTCGATGGGGGCGTTCGGGCTGCGCATCGACCAGGCGGTGATCGGGCTGGGGCTGCTCACGGGCCTGGCCCTGGGCGTCGTGGGCGCGCTCCCGCCGGCGGTTCGATGCCTGAGGCCGACGATCCCCGTCGCCCTCAAGGCGGTGTAGTGATGACCTGACACGCCGCCGCGGCGCGTGCCGCGCGGCGAGATGATTGCAACGGTGTTCACAAGGAGTTTCGACATGAAGACGGCGACGATGCGGACGACGGGGGCGATCAAGGCGATGGCCGTGGCGGCGATGCTGATCGCCGGTGCGGCGGGGCTCGGCGTGCTGACGCCGACGGCGGCGATGGCGCAGATCAAGAGCGTGGCGGACGTGAAGACGATGCTCAAGCCGGAACTGCCCGCCGACGCGCTGGAGATCACCGCCGCGATGAAGTCGGCCAAGGTGGGCCAGACCATCACGGTGCGCGGGAACGTGGCGATGTCGAAGGACGCCTTCGTCGAGAACCGCGCGATGTTCACGCTGGTGGACGAGTCGACCCGCAAGGGATGCTGTCCGCCCTCGGACACGCTGCCCGACACCGCGTGCGACATCCCGGCCCAAGGGCGTGCGACGGTGCAGATCGTGGACGCCGGCGGCAGGCCGCTTCGGGCCGGGCTGAACGGCCAGCACGGGCTCAAGCCGGACGCGGAGGTGTTCTTGACCGTCAAGGTCGACACCTCCAACGGGACCGACGCGCTGGTGCTCACCGCAGTCTCGATGCATGTTCCAAAGTCCCCGCTGCCGACCGGCTTCTTCGTCGAGAAGCCGCCGGAGAACGCCAAGGACGTCTCGGAGGCCCGCAGGGCCGGGGGTGAGGGGACACTCAAGGCCGGTGACGAGGTCGTGCTCCGCGGCCGCGTCGGCGGGAGCAAGGAGCCGTTCGTTGCGGGCCGCGCCGTCTTCACGCTCATGGGCCGGGGGCTCAA
>JBQTIJ010000426.1:0-10128 GCA_052388255.1 Phycisphaerales bacterium | reverse complement strand
CCCTTGAACTCCTCGAAGATGACCTCATCGCCGCGCGAACCGGTGTCCACCAGACAGGTGGCGATGATGGTGAGCGAGCCGCCGTCCTCGGTGTTGCGGGCGGCACCGAAGATCTGGCGCGGGACCTCAAGGGCCCGGGCATCGAGCCCGCCGCTCATGGTGCGGCCGCTGCTGGCGTGGCGGCGCGAGAGGTTGAAGGCGCGGCCGAGGCGCGTGAGCGAGTCGAGCACCACCACGATGTGGCGGCCCTCCTCCACGGCCCGCTTGCAGTCGGTCATCGTCTGAATGCTCACCTGGATGTGCTTCTCCACGCCGTGGTCGTTGCTGCTCGCGATGACGCGGGCCTTGGGGCCGAGCTTCTCAAAGTGCCGCTTGAAGTCGGTCACCTCCTCCGGCCGTTCGTCCACGAGCAACGCGATGAGCTCAAGCTCCGGGTTGTTGCGCGCGATCGACTCAGAGATGTCCTTGAGCAGCGTCGTCTTGCCCGCCTTCGGCGGTGAGACGATCAAGGCCCGCTGCCCGCGCCCGATGGGACAGAACAGATCAATCAACCGGCACGAATCCGGGCAGCCGGGGTATTCGAGCGTCAGCCGCGGCTGAGGGTCGATGGTGATCAGGTCCTCGAACTTGCGCCGCGGCGGGGCGGGTGGTTGCGGCGGTGCTCGCTCAGGACGTTGGTTGTTCCATGCGTGCGGAGCGCGCAGTTGCTGTTGTTGCGGCTGTTGCGGTTGCGGTTGGTGGCGGGCGGGTGGGTATGGCTGGTGTTGCGGGCGAGGCGCGCTCGGGGCCTGCTGATAGATCTGCGGCGGTGGCGGGACAGCGGGCGGCTGCGCGGATGGCCCCCTCGGGATGGCCCATGAGGGAAGACCTTCAAGGGCCGGTGGTTGAGTCGCGGCGGGTGGCGGCGTCGGAGCCGGGGGCACAGGGCGCGGCGTGTAGCTCTGCGATTGGGAGACCGTCTGAGCCGGGCGCTGCTGCTGGTTGAACCCGGGCCCGCGCCCGACGATGGGCGGGCGCTGGACAGGGGTCTGTCCCGGCGGGAGGGGATGGGCCGCACTCGGTTTGGCCACCGGGGGGCCAAGGTTGGAAGGCCATGAATCGGCCTTGGGCGGCGGCCATGTGAGCATCGGCGGCGGTGGACCGGGAGGCAGAATCCGGGGCCCAGCAGGCCCGCTCGGTGCCGCCACAACGGGAGGCGCCATCGGCGGAGGTGGCACCACGGCAGGAGCAGGGTTCGGCAGAGTCGGCGCGGCAGGGACTGCGGGAAGGGGAAGCGTGCGGCCGAAGCTCTCCACACGCTGCGCGACATGCTCAGCGGGCACGGGTGGCGATAAGGGCGCAGCCAAGGCGGCCTTCGCCGCGCGTGGCGATGGTCGTTTGGCGGTAGCCGTGGCGGCGCGGGGCGCTTTGGCCTTGGAGGCCTTCGCCACGGTGGTGGTACGGGTACGCGGCTTGGCGGCCTTCACCTTGGTGGCGGCGGGCTTGGCCGATTTGGCCTTGGATACGGGCTTCTTCACTTCGAGAGCAACCTCCACAATCACCCGGCAGCCGCCGCCTCCGCACGAGCGCGAAGGGCGGATACAGAAGGTCCACCGACGGGCACGGTGCACGCGCCGTGTCGTCGATGCAGGCCGCGAGGTGTTCCGCGCCGGGCATCCGTCGCCATGGAGGGGTCGAGCGACCCCGGCAGCGCGGAGACCGGTTCAAGAGCACAAGCATACCGCCCGCGCAGGCCGGTCGCGCGGATCAACACCCGCCGGCGAAGTAGGCGGTGATATAGGCATCAAGGTCGTCGGGCGAGACCATGCCGTCGAGGGTGAAGTCGGCAAAGGCGGGCTGGGGTGTATCAAAGTACCCCGTGATGAAATCGCCAAGGTCGTCCGGGGTCACCAGACCATCGTCGTTGACATCGAGCAGGCAGGGGCGCGGGTTGACGGCGGCCATGCCATACGCGGCGCCAAAGGACCCGAAAGTGAACCCGACCCTGGTCGCCACGCCGGTGGCGGGGTTGATCGAATAGAGGAAGTCATTGACGACCCCGATGGTGTAAAGGAGCCCGGTATCGGACCGCCACGCGAGCCCGTTGGCGTCGCGCAGGTCATCGCCGAGCGATCCCACCAAGGTCCGCACACCGGTGTCCGGATTGATGCGGACGAGGCGCGTGGCCGTCGCCGTGTCATCCAGCCCGAAGAGCGCGTTGCGCTGGTCGTCAAACTCCAGAGCCCCGATGGATCCGCCCAGCGGTCCGCCGCGGACGGTGGCGACGGGGCCGCTTTCGGTGGTGCCGGGTGAGATGGCGTAGAGCTGGCCGGTCGCCTGCGCGATCCCGAAGAGGGTGTCGGTGCGCGCGTCGTAGCCGAGCCCGTTGATGATGGTGCTTCCGCTCGCGTCACCGGCGATGATGCCGAGCAGCGTGGGCGTTCCGGCTTGGGTGATGGCGAAGAGGCGGCGGGCGGAGTCGCAGGCGAGGAATCGCTCGCGGCGCGAGTCATAGGCGAGCCCCTGCCATGCGGAGCCGATCTGGGCGATCTTGGCAAAGCGGGCCGGAGGGCCGTTGACAGTGCCGAAGTTGTTGTTGGCGTCGCCGATCGCGAAGAGGGGGCCAAGCACGCTGCCGACGCCGCTGCGGGCGACGCCGGCCGGGTTGTTGAGGGCGGCCCGCAGGTTGGCGTTGTTGCAGGGGACGGCCTGGTTGCCGCCGCTGGTGCAGCCCGCAAGATAGTGGATGCCGATGGCCTGGCCGGTTGACTCATCGATCACGACCGAGCCGCTGTTGCCGCCCGTGGTATCGACGTTGTACCGGAGGGTGAAGCTGCTCTGCGTGAACGGGCCCGTCGAGGTCTGGAGCGTGTAGTGCCGGTTGTTGGGGATCGGGAACTCGGTCGACCCGTTGCCGGTGATGCGGATGGTCTGACCGTTCACCGCCGGTGGTGTGAGGGCGAAGCTGTGATTGAGGCCATAGACCTGAAAAGGGAGCAGCCCGGTGTTGGCGTTGGCGAAGACCCCGAAGTACCCCCAGTCGTTGCCGACGCCCACGGTGCTGCGCTGGCTGCTCAGGCCGTCCACGGCATACTGATCCTCCGGCGGCGGGTGCTGCACCTGACGAAGGTCATTGGTGGGCGGGATATTGAACTGCACCACATTGGTCCCCGAGGGGTTGCAGTGCCCGGCCGTGAGAAAGCAGTGGTTGGTGTCGTCGATGACGAACGAGGAACAGAATGTGGGAAAGGAGACCGAGCCGCCGACCAATCGGGCTGAGCGGTTGTCGGCCACGGGCTGGCGGTCGTCGGGCCCGCAGAGGTCCGCCGGGCTCTCAAGGTCCGAGGTCGTCCCCGCGAGCAGACGCGAAATGCGCAGCGAAGCGGGGCCCAGCCCGGGCATGGACCAGAGTTCAATACGCACGGTCGAGCCATTGAAGAACGCCGAGGAGTTCTGCCACTCCGCAGCGGTCCGCGCGTTGAGGTACTGCGTCGCGCCATCGGTCAGCGAAGTGATCTTGAGGTACGCCTGATGCTCGGTCGCGCCGTCGCCGGGGAGTGTGAGTTCATCGAAGAGCAGCCGGGTCCACGGCGCGCCCGCGGCCTCGATCTCGCGCGCGTAAACAACACAAAGGCCCCCACCATCCCCCGGTGGCACCACGAGCGGGCCGGTGGTGATCTCAATGGGCAGAAGGCGCGACGCCAGTTCGCCCACGTCCTGGCTCCCCTGGGCGAAGGGGAGCGCAGCCGAACTGATCGCAAGGCCGCACGTCGCCGCCAAGATTGGTCTTCGCATCCGAGCCATCAGCATGAAACCTCCGCCATCCACCGGCAGGACCCTGAGTCCGGGGCATGGTCCATCCATCACAACCTACTACGGTCGTTACGGTCGTCAACCCCATCTCGATCCACAATCGAGTGGCTGCCGCATGTGAAGCTGTAGCGGTTTGGGCTCTGCATGGGCGGCGTCGGGGAGGACCAAGGGGTTATTCGGATGCGGCAGCGGGAGACAGGGCAGTGGCGGAGGGGTCACCGGCGACCTGCCCCCGGAGTTGCCGGGCCCTCTCAAGGAGTGCGGGCTCGTCCGCATCGCTCGCGGGGGCCTTGTTCAGCACAAAGGCCCATCGCACGTCCGTTCGACGGACACCCGGCAGAGCAGCCGCGGCGAGATCGATTCCCGGAAGCTCGTACCAGGGTTGCTCGGTATCGCGGCTGGTGTACAGCGTTTCGTACCCATCGAGCACGAGGCGGACGTCATAGGTCCCAAAGAACTTGAAGGTGGTATCGCAGGGCGTGCGACCGAGTTCGACATCGTTCAGATAGCAGAGCGCGCCGGGAGGGTCTGTGGTGATGGTGATCACCCGCTCCTGCGAGCCACAGCCGCCGATCGATGCGGCGAGCGCGGCGGTCCAGATGGCATGGGTGGCTCTCATGACCGGAGGGTACTCGGTCGCGCCGATGCCCGTTTGGCCGCCATGCGGGCAGGGGGCCACGCTTTGAAGCCACGAGGAGCGATGCCGGGCTTGACATAGACCGCCATGGTCCATCCATCGTGGCGCGAACCATCGACGTGCTTGAACGCGCAGCGGTGGCGGCACTCCACCACGAACCCGGCGGAGCGATACAGAGCCACGGCGGCGGTGTTCTGTGGGTAGACGCCCAGATCAACCTTCTCGATGGTCGGCGAGGCATGAGCCCAATCGAGAATGGCAGTCAGGAGCCGGCGACCGATGCCCGCGCCGCGAAGATCATGGGCGACCCCCATGCCAAGCTCGCCTTGGTGCGCGAGTTTTCGTTTCGGCCCGCATTCAAAACCAGCCATGGCGACGATGCGCCCGCCGATGGTGGCCTTGATCATGAGCTTGCCAGGGTGGCGGGCCCGCTCGGCGAAGAACGACCGTTGCTGGGCGGGGGTCCGGTTGAACTCCCCCGGGCTGGTGGCGACGAAGGGCGCGTGCTCAAAGAAGACCCGGAGGTACGCGACGGAGGCGGAGGCATCGCGCGGCGTGCAGGTGCTGAGTTTGACCTGTTCGCCGTTCTTGAGCGTCCACCGGATGGGCCGGATGCGTCCCATGTGCGAGGCTAGTGAGCGGCGTGGACGCGGCGGGGGGTACACCGGCGTATGCTGCGCGGAGCGTTCCTCATGCTGACAACCAAACTCGCCATCGCGCAGAACTGGTTCCCCCGATACACGAGCACGCCGCTCGAAGAGGTCGGCGACTACGTGCTGCTGACGAACTTCCACGACTATGTGGCGCGGTTCGCGGAGCGGTTCGGTGTCCCGATCCGCGGCGAGGGGAGGCCGATGCAGACCGCCACGGCCCGGGATGCGGCCGATGGATCCGGGCTCACGCTCATCAACTTCGGTATGGGATCGGCGAACGCGGCGACCATCATGGACCTGTTGGTGGCACGGCAGCCCAAGGGGGTGCTCTTTCTGGGCAAGTGCGGCGGACTGAAGCACTCGACCGAGATCGGGAACTTCATCTTGCCCATCGCGGCGATCCGGGGGGAAGGGACAAGCAACGACTACCTGCCGCCGGAAGTGCCCGCGTTGCCGAGTTTCAAGCTGCACAAGTTCGTCTCCGATTGCATCGTGGCCCGCGGACAGGAGTATCGCACGGGCGTGGTCTACACCACGAACCGGCGGATATGGGAGTGGGATGAGGACTTCAAGGAACGGCTGCAGCGCATGAGCGCGATCGGGATCGACATGGAGACGGCGACGGTCTTCATCACGGGGCACGTGAACGGGATCGCACGCGGCGCACTCCTGCTTGTCTCGGACGCGCCGATGACACCCGAAGGGGTCAAGACCGACGCGAGCGATCGCGCCGTGACGGAGCAGTTCGCCGCGCTGCACCTTGAACTGGGCATTGAGGCGATGAACAACATCGGCGCACAGGGCGAGGCGATCAAGCACTTCACCTATTGACCGGCCCGTGGGTCAGAACATGATGCACCCGGAACCTGGGCGCAGCACGCGAGATGCCGAGGATGCCAAAGCGAACGGCCGAGGCGTCAAGCCGCGGCCGAATCTGGGCCGCGCCGGGCGGAGAGTTGAACTGCGCGTTCCGGGGTCATGAAGGTCCCCTGGGCCTCGAGCATCATGCGACCGATGTGGTGGGCCGCCGTGATGCGCGAGAAGGACGCGGGATCGATCTCTGAGTGCGTCTGCGCACAGTGATGGAGAAGTTCATCAAGGGCGGAGACACCAAAATCAAGGCCCTGGCGCAGGGCCTCGGGAAGGTGCATGGCCTTGGAGGTGCGGCAACAGAGCGCGGCGAGCTGACAGATGCGCTGGGCGAGCGCCTCAGCGACGTCGACGGTGGGCGTCTCGACGAGCCACGAGAGTTCAACGGCGCGGCGCAGGCCAAGCCCGAGGGCCGCGAGCGGGAGAGCCGCGGGGGTCGTGGCGTAGACCTCGGTGGGTGCGATAGAGGGCAAGGGCCCGATGCGGGGCCGTCCGTTGCGACAGACCTCCTCGAGAAGGGCGTCAAAACGCTGGGAGGCGGCGAGTCTGGCGATCTTGGGGAGTGTGAGCATGGTGGCCTCAGTAGGTATGTATCAGGTGAACAAAGACCGGCAACATCACAATATACGGTATCCGATAGGACTCGTCAAGGCCAAGTACGAAAAAAGTTTGGCAGAATGATCCCCTTCCATACAAGATGGGGTTTTTGTGGATAAACTGGGGAATGCCCTCAAAGGGCGGGGTAGCCCGTTTCGGGCAGATAGGGCTCCGGAATGCCCGCCAATTGCCCCGTTTGCATACCCTTTGTTGAGTCATTCCCGAGGCCCGAAACAACCCGCACGGACGCTCTCAATTGCCAGACTCCAAAGCCAGCAGCAAGCCCGTCTCGGTTGACCCTGATAGCGCCAACGGGGCGGGGGCCTCGGCCCGCCCGACGAAGGAGTACGGGGCGGACCAGATCAAGGTGCTGGAGGGTCTGGAGGCGGTGCGCAAGCGCCCCGGGATGTACATCGGCGGGACCGGCATCGGCCCCCTGCACCACCTGATCTACGAGGTCGTGGACAACTCGATCGACGAAGCAATGGCGGGGTTCGCGACCCACGTGTGGGTGACCATAAACGCCGACGGTTCGTGCTGTGTGCTCGACAACGGACGCGGGATTCCGGTCGAGAAAAAGACGCACGAGAACCCGGCCTATGACGGGAAGCCGGCAATCGAGATCGCCATGACGGTGCTCCACGCGGGCGGGAAGTTTGAGAACGAAGGGGGCGAATCGGCGTACAAAGTCTCGGGCGGCCTGCACGGGGTGGGTGTTTCGTGCGTGAACGCGCTCTCGGAATGGCTGGAGGCGGAGGTCTATCGCGACGGCAAGATCCACGTCATCGGCTTCGAGCGCGGCAAGACGACCGAGGAACTGAAACTCGTGGGCTCGGTGGACCCTTCGGCCCCGCACAAGACGGGAACGAAGGTGACCTTCATGCCCGATCCCGAGATCTTCCCCGACACCACCTTTGACTACACGACCCTGAGCAACCGCCTGCGTGAACTTTCTTACCTCAACCCCGGGGTGACGGTCACGGTGCGTGACGAGCGCGTGGGGCCGGATGGGAAGATGCGCTCGGAGGTCTACAAGGCCACCGACGGGCTGAGCGAGTATGTCGGCCACCTCATGCTGGGGAAGCAGCCGGTGAGCGAGGTCGTGCGCATCCGCTCGGTGGACAAGGCGACGGGGCAGGAGTGCGAGGTCGCGCTGCAGTACCACGACGGGTACAACGAAGCAGTGCTCTGCTTCGCCAACAACATCCACAACAAGGATGGCGGGACGCACGGCGCGGGCTTCAAGGTGGCGCTCACGCGCACCGTCAACGCCTACGCCAAGAAGAACAACCTGCTGAAGGAAAAGGACCCCGTCCCCACCGGCGAGGACCTGCGCGAGGGCCTGGTCGCCATCGTGAGCGTGAAGCTCGCCTCCCCCACCTTCAACAACCAGCCCAAGGAAAGACTCCTCAACCCGGAGGTCGAGTCCTTTGTCGCCGCGGCGGTGAACGCGCAGCTCGAGAACTGGCTGGAGGAGCACCCCAGCGAAGCGAAGCGGTTGTGCAGCAAGGCGATCGTCGCAGCCCAGGCACGGGAGGCGGCCCGCAAGGCCCGCGAACTGACGCGCCGGAAGAACGCCCTGGACGGCGGCTCGATGCCCCACAAACTCCGCGACTGCAAGACGCGCGATGTGGAACGCTCCGAGATGTTCATCGTCGAGGGTGATTCGGCCGGTGGCTCCGCCACGCAGGGGCGGAACGTCGAAACGCAGGCCATCCTGCCGCTCAAGGGCAAGATCATCAACGTGGAGAAGTCGCGGCTGGACAAAGTGCTGGCCTTCGAGGAGGTCCGCACGCTCATCAGCGCCCTCAAGTGCGGCATCGGTGAGGAGTTTGACGTCGCCCGCACGCGTTACGGGCGCATCGTCATCATGACCGACGCCGACGTGGACGGATCGCACATCCGCACGCTGCTGCTCACCTTCTTTTTCCGCCAGATGCCCGAACTGATCCGGCGCGGGAAGATCTACTGTGCTCAGCCGCCGCTCTATCTGCTCGAATGGGGCACGGGCAAGAACAAGCGGCACGAGTATGTGCTGAACCAGGGGCAGATGGACAGCGTGCTCACCGAGCAGGGACTCAGCCGCGCTGTGCTGCTCATGCGCGACGTCACCGCGCCGGGCACACCCGTGATCACCCGGCTTGAGGGTGAGCCGCTGCGGCGCACCGTCCGCGTGCTCTCTCGCCTGAACGAACTGGTCGAAATCGCCGAGCGCCGGGGTGTCCGCTTCGGGGACCTCTTGTCCAGCCGCGCGACTGATCCGACGGGCAAGCACCGCCTGCCCACCCACCGGGCAACGTGGACGGGGGGCGAGGCGTTTGCGTGGTCTGAGGAGCAGGCCCGGCAGGTGGTCGCGGCCAAGGGGCTGCGCATCATCGATGTGCCGGTCGAGCCCGCTGGCCCGGTCGCTGGCGTCGCCCCGACTGAAGCGGCCACCGGGGCAAATGCGGCCCCCGCACCGGCCGCGCCCACCGATACTCGGCGGGTGGCGACCCTGCGCGAACTGCACGAGAACCGAGAGCTTGAGCGCATCTTCGAGCAGCTCGAAAAGGCCGGGCTCTCGATCGATGACTATGGGCTGGTGCAGGAAGAGAGCGTGACGGGCGAGAAGATGGCGGCCCGGTTCGCCTGGCAGCTCAAGGACGAAGCCAAGGCCGCCCCTGAAGCACCGGCGCCCGCACCGGCGCGGAGCACGGGCGTCTTCGGCGAAGACCCGGAGAACGCGGACGAGGCGGGCCCGGCCCGCAGACCGGCGGACGACCGGCGCATGCTGGAGGTGCCGAACCTTGCGGGGATCGTGGACTCGCTGCACACCGTGGGCGGGCGGGGGCTTGAGATCAAGCGCTTCAAGGGGCTGGGCGAGATGAACGCCGAGCAGCTCTGGGAGACAACGATGGACCCCGCCAAGCGCGTGCTGATGCGGGTGACGTGGGATGTCGCCGGTGAGGCGGAGCGGCTCTTCAGCATCCTCATGGGTGAGAACGTGGAGGAGCGGCGCCGCTTTATCGAAGAGCACGCCCTCGAAGTCAAGAACCTCGACGTGTGAGCCCGCTCGACCCGACTGGCCCCGGCCCGCGCCCCGCGGAATAGACCCGTAACGCGAAAGGGCCTCGGGGCGGACCCACGGGCGGAGTGGCCGTATGAGCCGTTCCCGGGCGAACCTCCCGGGGGCATTCGGGCTTGGTACACTGCCCCGGGGAACCCCGCCCCACCCAACCCCCGGTCGGCATGCCGGGCATGCCGCCCCCAACCCGCGAGGAGGATCGGCCATGAGCGCCCCCAACCATTCGACCACAGCCCCCGCCGAGACCCGCTCCATCCGCAACATCGTGTTCGCCGGACACGGCGGCTCCGGCAAGACCACGCTCGTCGAGCGCATTCTCGCCCACACCAAGGCCATCGCCAAGATGGGGAGCATCGCCGAAGGGAACACCGTCTGCGACTATGAGCCCGAAGAGAAGCACCACAAGCACTCCCTCACCTCGTCGATCGCCCACTGCACCTTCGACGGCCATTCGCTGAACCTGATCGACACGCCGGGCGCGGGGGATTTCTTTGGTCATGTGGTGAGCGTGCTCT
>JBQTIJ010000425.1:0-13755 GCA_052388255.1 Phycisphaerales bacterium | reverse complement strand
GCCGTGCGCGCAGGCCGACTTCAACAACGACGGAAACGTGGACCCCGACGACCTCGGCGATTTCATCAATGTCTTTTTCGCCGGCGGGTGTTGAAGGGCGAGTGCCCCGCGAGCTGAAAGCTCCCTTTTGGGAGCGCGATACCATCGGCGACCATGCCTGATGCCGCCACGACGACCGCGCGACCCGAAACGCCCGAGCAAGTGAAGATCGCCGCGGAGGCGTTTCGGCGCGACTATGTCGCGGTGCGCGAGCAGATCGGGCGGGCGGTGGTGGGGCACGAAGAGGTGGTGGAGGGCGTGCTGATCGCGCTCTTCTGCGGGGGGCATGTGCTCCTGGAGGGTGTGCCGGGGCTGGGGAAGACCCTGCTGATCCGGTCGCTCGCCTCGGCCCTTGATCTCTCCTTCTCGCGGATCCAGTTCACGCCGGACCTGATGCCCGCGGACATCACGGGGACGACGGTGGTGATGGAGGGTGAGGCGGGGCCCGGGGGCCGGGTGTCGCGACAGTTCGTCTTCCAGCGCGGACCGGTCTTCGCGCAGATGGTGCTGGCCGATGAGATCAACCGCGCCACGCCCAAGACTCAGTCGGCGATGCTCGAGGCGATGCAGGAGCGGACGGTCACCGTTGGTGGCACTACGCACCCCTTGGGCAAGCCGTTCTTTGTCATGGCGACACAGAACCCGATCGAGCAGGAGGGAACCTACCCCCTGCCCGAGGCGCAGCTTGACCGGTTCTTCTTCAAGCTGGTGGTGGGGTATTCCAGCCGCGAGGACATGGCACGGATTCTGGACAAGACCACGACGGGGACGGAGGAGCGGATCGAGCGGACGATGGATGCCGCGCGGCTGCTTTCGCACCAGGCGCTGGTGCGGCGGGTGGCGATCGCGCCGCATGTGCAGGATTACGCGGTGCGCTGTGTGCTTGCGACACACCCGCGCGGGCCGGAGAGCTCGGGTGGTGGGGGCGTGGGGGGGGCGGGCGGGGTGCGAGCGAGTGAGTTTGCGACACCGATGGTGAACTCGTATGTGCGCGTGGGGGCTTCGCCCCGGGCGGCTCAGGCGCTGGTGCTGGCGGGCAAGTGCAAGGCGCTGCTCAGCGGGCGCGCCGCGGTGGCGATTGAGGACATCCGAAGCGTGGCGCGGCCCGCGCTGCGGCACCGGCTGATCATGAACTTCGAGAGCCAGGCGGAGGGTGTGACGGGGGATGCGGTGGTGGACAACATCATCGCGACGCTCCCGGCCTGAGGCCGGTTTCGCCCATCGTGCTCCTTCCACTTGACATCCCGCTCATGCTCTTCTCGCTGGGCGCTGGGGCGAGCGCGGCGTACTGGGGGATACTGCTCGGGCATGTGGTTCGTACGCGCCGGGCCTTGCCGACGGCGCGCGATGGGGTGACCCTGGCGGAGGCACGGACAGGGCCCGCGCCGCGTGTGCTTGTGATCATCCCCGCGCACAACGAGGCGCGGGTGATCGGCGGGTTGGTGCAGTCGCTCACGGCTCAGTCGTACCCCGCGTTCTCCGTGGTCTTCGCGCTCGATCGCTGCACGGACGCCACGCGCGAGATCATCGCCGCCGAAGGGCGTGACGATCCGCGCATCACCGTGCACGACGTGCGGCCCTGTCCGGAGGGATGGGCGGGGAAGGTCAACGCGGTCTGGTCCGCCGTGGAAGGAACGCCCGAGGCCCGCGCGGCGGACCTGCTGCTCTTTGCCGATGCCGACACGCAGTTCCACGAAGGGTGCATCGGGGCGACGGTGGCGCTGCTCGAAACGCGGGGCGTCCACCTGCTGAGTCTGCTGAGCACGCTGACGACGCGGACCTGGTTTGAGAAGTTGATCCAGCCGGTGGCGGCGATGGAACTGCTGCGCCAGGCCCCGCCGCTGCGGGCCAACCGTTCCAGCCGCGCCCGCCCGTTTGCCAATGGGCAGTTCATGCTCTTTCGGCGCGAGAGTTACTTCGCGATCGGCGGGCATGAGGCGGTCCGGGCGGAACTGCTCGAGGACATCCATCTGGCGCGGAAGATGAGCTGGAGCGGCCGGCCGACGGGGCTGCTGATGGCTGATGGGATGCTGACCTGTCGCATGTATGAAAGCATCGAGACCTTCGAGAGAGGGTGGAAGCGGATCTACACCGAGGTGGCCAACCGGCGGCCACGTCGGCTGCGGCGGGCAGCGCGGATGAAGCTCCTGACCGGGGTGGTGCTGCCCGCGGGCTCATGGCTTGCGCTCCTCGGCGGGGGAATGGGGCTCGCGACCGGTACGGCCGGGTTCGCGGCCGCGCTCATCGCGCTTGGGCTGGGCGCGGTGGGCCTGGCGCTGATGCTCCTTGCGCTGCTGGTGGTCTTTGGTCTGGGCGGGTCGTGGAAGCCGGGTGTGCTTGCCTACCCGTTTGGTGCCTGGCGCGTGGCGAGCATCCTGCGGGGCGCGGCGGCGGATCTTGAAGGGGGCCGGGCCACGGTCTGGGCGGGCAAGTCCTACGACCGGCCGGTGCGGTAGGGGGGCGCGACGATCAGCCGGGGTTGCTCATGCGGCCCATGAAGATGACGGCTCCGGTGGCGCGGTCGCGAATGAGGAAGAGGAACGGGCGGTCCGCACGGAAGACGGGTGTGAAGGGGACCATCTCCTCCCGGCGCATGGCGGCACCGATCTCGGCCATGACCGCGGTGGCGGCGGCGGCCTCTGTGCCTTTCTCTGTCACCTCCACCCAGGCCTTGTGCAGGACGCTGCCGATAAAAAGCTGTTGGTCAGGCGAGGTGCCATCAGAGATGCCGGAGAACTCCGCCGCGCCCGGCATGCCCGGTGACACAAAGGCGCGGCGCATGCCCATGGCCTTGAGGGGTACGGACATCTCGGCGGCGAAGTCGATCTTGAAGCGCGGCAGGGCGGTGACCACAGAGCGCGCATCAAGCCGCTCCAGCCAGCCAGCGAGGGCAGGGCCTGTGAGTCGCTGCTCAATGGCGCGCAGGCCATCGTGGGCCCGGGGGGCGATCAGCACCATGGAGAGTTCGCCGCCCTTATAGGGAAGCTCGATCATGGTGAATCCATCGCTGACGGGGTAGACCTGCGGGCGCTTGGACTCGTCGGCGGGGACCATGCGAGGCGTATCGAAGAACTCGCCGCCCCCGGTGAAAGCCGCATAGGGAACGCCCGACCGATAGGCGTCGTTCATCATGCGTGCTGGGGTGGTGGCGCCGGTCGCGAGGGTGAAGGGCTCCTCACGGGTGGAGGACTCCTCGAAGGGCTCGGCCCACTCGCCCCGGAAGTAGACAGCGTTGGTGATGATCAGGCGAGTGTGGGGACTGATGCCGTCCTTGGGGATGAGGTCGCGGATGCGGCGCTCGGTGCGTTCCTCCACCCACGTGTTGATGGTGGTGCGGGCAGCTTCTGCGCCGGTGCGGAAGTTGAGGGGCGTGGCACCGCCTGAGCCGTAGAAAGTGCCCACTGTCTCTACATACTCGGGGAGCAGGTTGAAACTGCGCTCGACCCAGAGGGCGTTGGCGGAGCGCAGATCAAACCGGGAGACGGTGGTCAGAAGGGTGTTGAGTTCACGGGCGACCGACTCGGCCTGCACAGAGGCACGCCGCGCGCCGCTGTAGTTGCCCCCGGCCTCCAGCCGCTGTGTCAGGGCGTTCGCCTCGTTGAGGTCGGCCCGGAGGGTCTTGATGCGATCCTCGGTTGCCTGGTCGGCGGTTCCCGCGGCTTGGCGGAAGCGCTCTGCAAGCGCGCGGTGGGATGCGTGCAGAGGCACAATGGCCCGGGCTCCCTCCGCGCCGCCGGTGATGGCGAGCGTGGCGAGCATCTGGGCCTCTGTCTCGCCACGGGCGCCCTCAGCCGCCATGGTGAGAGCCACAGCCATCGAGTATGGGGAGATAAAGAGGTTCCCGTTGGGGGCGTCTGTCGCCAGCGTGCGGAAGAGGTTGACACCAAAGGCCGTGGTCGCCGCGGCGGCGGCTTTCGCGGCGGCCGGATCGACGGGCGCGGGCGTGGCTCTCGCAGGGGCGGGGACGGGTTCGGACCGCCGGTTGGCGACGGCGAGGCCGGTTCCACAGAGTGCAACAAGGAGCGAAGCGGCAACGACTCGGCGAGCGATCATGGTGGCTCCGGGACCAGCGGGGTCATTGGGGCGGGCAGAAGGAGGAGGCAAACATGAAGGACGCCCGGTGAGCGCCGGGTTCAATGCGGTCGCAGTTTCTTGGAGGGGGAGCCCCGGGTTTCTTGCGGCCACGGGGCGGTTCAGCCCACGCGAACGGTTACGGGGGTGAGGCCAAGCTTGGCCTTCTTGATGGTCGCGCCGAGACTGCGGGCTTCCTTGGCACCCGGCGCCACGACAAACATGGTCGATCCGCTGCCGGTCAGGTGTACGGGCATCTCGAGGGTGGCGGAGGCCATGGCGCGCACGCCGGCGAGTCGGGGCTCAATGCGCTCGGCCGGGGCGGTGAGGTCGTTGAAGAGCCGGGCGGGGTCGATGCGGCCGGCGGCGGCGGAACTCAGGATGAGGTTCTCGACCTCGGCCCGCTTGAGCGGGCTGGGGTTCAACTGGTCGTATTTCTGAAAAACCGGCCCCGTCGGGGTGCCGAAGGACGGGATGAGGAGCATGAGCACGGCACTCACCGGGGGGATCCGCGTGATTCCCTGGCCGAGTCCGGTCATGAGGGCCGCCCGGGGCGCCTCGGTGATGGGGCGCTGGGCATCGATGAAGAACGCGACATCGCTGCCAAGGCGAGAGGCAAACCCGTGGAGTTTCTTTTCCGGGTGGCCGAGTTCAAAGAGGTCATTCAAGGCCCGGAGCATGAGCGCGCAATCGGCGGAACCCCCGCCGAGCCCGCCACCGACAGGAATGCGCTTGCGCAGCGTGAGGGCAGTGGGAAGGGGCTTGCCGGCGTGCTGCTCAAGGAGCGCGTGGGCCTTGACGGCAAGGTCCTTCTCGGTCGGCCAATCGATGGGCGTCTCGCGCGGCGCGTCCTCGGCCCAGATGATGCTGAAGCGCGAAGGGGTTCCCTCAGGAAGCCGCTCGATGTGCAGGTCATCACAAAGGTCGATGGGTACGACCCAGGAGGCGATCGGGTGGAAGCCCCGCTCGTCCGGCGGGCCGACGGCGAGGGCCAGATTGACCTTGCCGGGGGCGCTGAGCGTCAGGGATGTTCCGGGCGGGGGCATCGCCCCAGCGTAGCCCGATCACCCGGTCATGCGGACGCGGCAGATGGACCGTTGCCGCCGAATGACCCGAGGCGGCACCGGGAACGGCCGATATAGAGTACCGCATGAACGAACCGGTCTATCTGCCGCCTCCGGCGCAGACGCGCGTGCAGCAGCGGGCCCTCGTGACCCGGATCGTGCGCTACGCCTTCGTGGTGCTCATCACGACCGTGACGCTCCTGTACATCCTGAAGGTGGACAAAGCCACGGCCACCAACGAGGGCGGGTTCATCCTTGTGGAGGGGTGGTTCGTGCCCCTGATGGCGGCGGCGATCCTCGCGGCGGCGGTGCTCTCGATCGACATCCTGACGCCTCGGAAGAAGATCTCGAACATCTCCGGTGTTTTCTTTGGGCTCCTCGCCGGGCTGCTTGCCACGTTTGCCCTCGGGTTCGTGGTTGACCTGCTCGCCCAGACGTACGACATCCGCACCACGAACCTGCTGCTCGTGGCCGTGAAGGTGCTGCTGGGAATCTCGCTCTGCTATCTCGGCGTGGCGACGGTGATGCAGACGCAGGATGACTTCCGGCTGGTCATTCCGTATGTGGAGTTTGCCAAGCAGATCCGTGGCTCCAAGCCGCTGATCCTTGATACCTCGGTGTTGATCGATGCGCGGATCGTGGGGCTTGCGATGACAGGAGTGTTCCAGGCCCCGTTGGTGGTGCCGCGGTTTGTGATTGGCGAACTGCAGCAACTGGCCGACAGCAGCGACAAGGGGCGACGGGCCAAGGGCCGGCGCGGGCTCGACGTCGTGGGGCGGTTGCAGCGTGCGCCGACGCTCGATGTGACGATCGACGAAACGGCGGTGCCGGGCAAGGCGGTTGACCAGATGCTGGTGGAACTGGCCCGGGTTATGCCCGGGATTGTGATGACGGTGGACGCCGCGCTGCTGCGCGTGGCGGCGATCCAGGGTGTGGTGACGCTGAACCTGCACGACCTATCGATGGCGCTGCGGCCGGTGCATGTGACGGGAACGGTGGTGGACCTGCAACTGACAAGGCAGGGAGAGCAAAGCGGGCAGGGGGTCGGGTTCCTTGACGACGGCACGATGGTGGTGGTGGAGGATGGGGCGGGCCTGATCGGCAGCACGGTGCGGGTGGAGGTGACGAGCGCACTGCAAACCGCCGCGGGCCGAATGGTCTTTGCCCAGGTGATCGATGAGGATGCGGAAGGAGACGCACTTGATTCGGCCGGTGAGGAGAACGTGGAAGAGGCGGCCCCCAATCAGACCCCCGATGAGACCGCCGGAGAGCCCCGAGAGGAGCCGGGCGGAGTTCCGCCCGGAGGGCCAGCGATCACGCCCCCACTTGCGCCACCCCTCACCGTGCGCCCCCCGTCGGCGGGCGACGTCGAGCGTCCCATCGGACCGGCGGCCAAGGCGCGGCGCAATCCGTGGCGAAACCCGCGTCGGTGAGTGCGCGGGGCCCCCCGGGTGCCCGGGCCGCGAGGCATCATAAAAGTTGTTGATTGAACACGTAATGGGCATTGACTTGTTTCATGCCCGGCGAACGGTAATCTTGGGGTGTGTGAAGCGCCCGGCGCGGGCTCCTTGAGGTCAGGGAGCGGCACGCATCGCGCCCGGGCCTGTCCCTGCTTGTTCTGAACCCTCGCCCCTTGGAGCATGCTCATGGCCGCGGCACGAGATCCTTTTTCCGCCAAATCGACCTTCAGCACGGCCCACGGCATGTACGCGTACTACGCGCTCTCGGCCCTTGAGAAGAAGGGCGTGGGCAAGATCGCGAAACTGCCGTATTCGATCCGCGTGCTGCTGGAATCGATGCTGCGGAACGTGGACGGCTTTGCCGTGACGGCGGACGACGTGAGCGCGCTGGCGGGGTACAACGCCAAGAGCCCCTCGAAGGACGAGGTGCCCTTCATGGTGGGGCGAGTAGTGCTGCAGGACTTCACAGGGGTCCCCTGCGTGGTGGACCTTGCGGCGATGCGGGCGGCGATGAAGGACCTTGGGGGTGATCCGAACCTGATCAACCCGTTGGTGCCGTGCGACCTCGTGATCGACCACAGCGTGCAGGTGGACGCCTTCGCGAGTGCCACGGCGCTGACCATCAACGGGCAGAAGGAGTTTGAGCGCAACATCGAGCGCTACGAGTTCCTGAAGTGGGGGCAGCAGTCGCTGCGGAACTTCCGGTGTGTGCCGCCCGCGACGGGGATCGTGCACCAGGTGAACCTTGAGTATCTCTCGCCGGGCGTGCTGACCAAGAGCATCGACGGCGAGACGGTGGCGTACCCCGATTCGTGCGTGGGGACCGACAGCCACACGACGATGATCAACGGTCTGGGCGTGGTGGGGTGGGGCGTGGGGGGCATCGAGGCCGAGGCGGTGATGCTCGGCCAGCCGTACAGCATGCTCCCGCCGGAGGTGATCGGCTTCAAACTGACGGGGAGACTCCCGGAGGGGACGACGGCGACCGACCTTGTGCTGACGGTGACGCAGGTGCTCCGCAAGAAAGGCGTGGTCGAAAAGTTCGTGGAGTTCTTCGGTCCGGGGATGGCGGCGATGAGCGTGCCCGACCGGGCGACGATCGCGAACATGGCCCCCGAGTATGGCGCGACGATGGGGTTCTTCCCTGTTGACGGCAAGACGATCGACTACCTCCGGCTCACGGGGCGCGACGAGAAGACGATCGCGCTGGTGGAGGGCTACTGCAAGGCCAACCACCTCTTCTATGACCCCGCGCTGCCGACGCCCGACTACACCGAGGTGATGGAGCTTGATCTTTCGACCATCCAACCATCGCTCGCCGGTCCCAAGCGCCCGCAGGACCGGGTGGAGCTCAAGAACGTGAAGGCGGAGTTCGCCCGGTCGCTCGCCGCGCCGATGGGGAACACCAGTTTCGGGCTCCCCTGGGAGAAGATCGTCGGGTCGTTCGGCACCGTGAAGCACGCGGACGGCCAGAGCAGCCGCATCTCGCACGGCGCGGTCGTCATCGCGGCCATCACAAGCTGCACCAACACGAGCAACCCGGATGTGCTGATCGCCGCGGGCTTGCTCGCGCGCAAGGCCCGGGCCCGGGGCCTCACGCGCCGCCCGTGGGTCAAGACCTCACTCGCCCCCGGATCGACGGTGGTGACGGCGTATCTTGACAAGGCGGAACTGACCGACGACCTGAACGCGCTCGACTTCCACACCGTGGGCTATGGGTGTACTACCTGCATTGGCAACAGCGGGCCGCTCCCCGAAGAGGTGGAGGCGGCGATCAAGGAGGGCGACCTTGCGGTTGCGAGCGTGCTCTCGGGCAACCGGAACTTCGAGGGGCGGGTTCACCCCAGCGTCAAGGCCAACTACCTGGCAAGCCCGCCGCTGTGCGTGGCGTATGCCATCGCGGGCTCCGTGGGGATCGACCTTGCGACCGAACCCCTCGCGACCGGGAGCGACGGGAAGCCCGTGTATCTGAAGGACCTGTGGCCGACCACGGCGGAGATCGAGGCCGTCAAAGCAAAGTGCGTCACGCCCGAGCAGTTCCGCACGCAGTACGCCGCGACCTTCACGGCCAACAAGGCGTGGAACGACGTGGCGGTGAGCAAGAGCGATCTTTACCAGTGGAACGACCGGAGCACCTACATCCAGCACCCGCCGTACTTCACAGGCATGAGCGCGCAGGCACCCGCAGAGGGGACGCCGATGCCCGCCATCAAGGGTGCGCGGGTGCTGGTCAGCGTGGCGGACAGTGTGACGACCGATCACATCTCACCCGCGGGCGACATCGCCGAAAAGAGCCCCGCCGGTGAGTACCTCAAGGGCCTTGGGGTGGCGCGGTCAAACTTCAACTCCTATGGCAGCCGGCGCGGCAACGACCGCGTGATGACCCGCGGCACGTTCGCCAACGTCCGCGTCAAGAACAAACTCGCGGTGGGCGAAGACGGCAAGGTGAAGGAGGGATGGTGGACGCGCGACATGAGTTCCGCCGGCGGGGGCAAGGTCACCGCCATCTTTGACGCGGCGTCCAACTACCGCGCGGACGGCACGCCGCTGATCGTGCTGGCGGGCAAGGACTACGGCATGGGCAGCAGCCGCGACTGGGCCGCCAAGGGCACCATGCTGCTCGGTGTTCGCGCCGTGATCAGCGAGAGCTTCGAGCGGATCCACCGGAGCAACCTGATCGGGATGGGTGTGCTCCCGCTCAACTACCTCGAGGGGCAGACCGCCCAGGGGCTCGGGCTCGACGGCACCGAGACCTTCGATATCGCGCTCCCGGCGGTGATCGAGCCGCGCCAGGAACTGGCCGTGACGGCACGCAAGGCCGACGGCAAGACGACGGCGTTCAAGGTGCGTTGCCGGCTGGATAGCGCGGTCGAGATCGGGTATTACCGCAACGGCGGGATCCTGCAGACGGTGCTGCGGAAGCTGCTGAACGAGAGCCGCAAGCCCGTGATGGCCTGACGAACGCGGGAGGCCCGACGCCGACCGTGGGAAGGGAACCCCGTGAGCGCAGAGCATCGCGAACCCGATTGGCTGGTGCGGATCACGATCCCCGTGGCGTGGGGAGAGATGGATGCGCTCGGGCATGTGAACAACGTGGTCTACTTCCGCTACTTCGAGTGCGCACGGGTGGAATATCTGCGTCGCGTGGGGTGGCAAGACCGGACGGGTGGCAGCGGCGCGGGGTTCATTCTGCACTCGGTGCAGGCGCGGTTCCGGCGCGCCGTGGTCTATCCCGACACGGTGACGGTCATGGCGCGCTGCAGCGCGCTGGGGGCGGATCGACTGACGATCGAGCATGCCGTCACGAGCGCGGCCCTTGGTGGCGCGCTCACGACGGAGGGGACGGGAATCGTGGTCTGCTACGACTACGCGCGACGGGAGAAGATGGTGATGCCCGCGGCCCTGCGGGAGGCCGTGGAGCGGCTGGAGGGGCGCACGGTCGGCGGCGAGCGAGAACCTTGACACGATCTTGACAGATTCGGTACCGTTGGCGGTACCGCACCTTCGCCAAACTGTTGCCCCACTCGGGTTGGGAGGCGATGATGTGGGTGTGCAGGATGTGGTCTGACGGATCCCGTGGCTCGACCCAAAGGAGACAGCATGACCAGCATGACCAGCCCCCGAGCAGTGTCGATGACGGTTCGCCCTCTCGCGCAGGAGACCCCGGAGCGGCGAGCGCTGTACGACGCGATCATGAGGTTTGAGATCGTGCAGGGCTCACCGCACGAGACATTCGAGGCCCGCCTGGCGCGTGAGAACGGCTGGACAATGCCCTTCGCAGCGGGCGTGGTGACGGAGTACCGCCGGTTTCTCTATCTGGCATCGGTGCTGCCGCACCCGGTGACGCCATCGAAGATCGTGGACGAGGCGTGGCACACGCACCTGCTCTTCACGCGGTCTTACTGGGAGCGGCTCTGCGGCGAAGTGCTCCCGCGGCCGCTGCACCATGAGCCGACCCGAGGCGGGGCGGTGGAGTCGCGGAAGTTTGAGGATTGGTATGGCCGAACGCTCGGGGCATATGCGAAGGTCTTCGGCGAGGCGGCACCGGCGGAGTTCTGGCCTACAGGACGGACCTCGAAGCGCACGCCCTCGAAGCGCATCGGGCTGGCCGGCGCGGCGGGTTGGTGGCGGAGCGTGATGGCGCTCAGCCTTCTTGGTGGGGCGGGGTTGACACTCGCCGGGTGCGCGACGCAGGGTTCCACCGGCTGGATGGCCGTGGGGATCGTGGTGACGGTCGTGGTGCTTGTGGTGATGCTCGTGCTCGTCTTCGCCCTTCGGGCCGGGCCCGCTGGCGGGGGCACGGCGCGGGCCACTCAGCGCAAGGCGGCCCCAGCCGCGGGGCGGGTGGGGCAACAGTCGACGGCTTCAGGAGGCGGGGGGGCGGGGGGATGCGGGTTCATGCCGGGGTACATGATGGGGAGCATGATGGCGGGATCGGACAGCGCGGGCCACCCGGCGGGACTCTCACCGGGGAGCGGGGCTGGCGATGAGCAGCCCACGAGCGATACGAGCCCCGATGGCGGTGGAGACTCCGGTGGCGGTGGCGGTGATGGCGGAGGCGGGGGGGATGGTGGTGGAGGTGGCTGCGGCGGAGGCGGGTGCGGCGGTGACTGACCGGTCTGATGGCGCGGCTGGGCCCGGCTGGCGCTCTGATACTGTTGGCGATGGATCTTCTGGAAGTTCAGGTTGCGCTGCAGGCGGTGTCATCGCTGGCGATCGCCAGCAGTCTGATCTACACGGCCATCGTCTTTCGCAACTCGCGCAAGGCGCAGCACGTGGCGAACTTCACCAAGCTGGTCGAGATGCAGATGCACCTGCGCGAGATGCGCGTCTCGGACCCGTCTCTGGCGGCGGTCTATCGGCATGACGTGGAGCACGCGACCACCGACCGCGAGGTGCGGGAGTACTTCTTCAACCTCATGCAGCTCTCGGTGTTTGAGGTGGTCTGGTTCGGCCACAAGCACGGGCAGATTCCCCCTGACTACTTCGCCTCGTGGGAGAAGCGGATGCGCGATATCGCCTCGGAGCCATCGTTCCGACTGATGATGGCGACCACGAGCATGAAGATCATGCACGATGAGTTCCACGCCCACATGCAGAAGATCGTCAAGGAGACGCCGGTCAACCCGTGAGCAGCGTGTCCGCGGCCGCGACCACGGCGGTGGTGTGAATGCGATCGATGCGGCAGCGGTCGGGATGGTCGTCGGCGAGTTCGCTCTCTGGGAGCGAGGGATCAGCAACGAGGATGCGCTCGCGACCCGGCCCGGCGGGCTCGGGGAGCGTGGTCCAGCGCGGGTCGGTGGGGCCAAAGAGCGTGACACAGCGCACGCCGAAAGCCGCGGCGATGTGGCGCGGGCCGGTGTCGTTGGTGATCACGATCCGGGCCCGGCGGACCACGCCCTTGAGCGAGCCGATGGTGCCGCCGCACTCGTGCAAGCAGGCGACCTGCGGCCCATCGGCGGGCTCGTTGAGCACGATGGTGTCGCGGATGAGGGCGACGAGTTCGGCCTCCGCGGGTGAGCCGTTGATGGCGACGCGCAGGCCGTGGCGCGAGATCAGGTGGTGGGCGACCGCGGCAAACCGCTCAACCGGCCAGCGCTTGGCGGGGTTGTTGCCCCCGGGGTTGAGGAGCGCGAAGGGGGCACCATCGGGCACACCCGCCTTGTAGAGCACTTCCTCGGCCCGGGCGTCCTGGACCACCGAGGCGCTGAGCTCAAGCGCGGGGGCGATGGCCGGTGGCTCGCGCCCGAGGACCCGGAGCAGGGCCCGCCCCGCCTCAAGGTAATAGTCAACGGCAGAGATCGGGGCGAAGCCGGTATGGGGCAAGGCCCGCAGGGGTGCTTCCAGCGCGTGGGTCAGGAGCATCCCGCGCCCATCGCGGTCATACCCAACGCGTACTGGCACCCCGGCGAGACGGACGCCCATGGCACTCGCGAAGGAGTTGGGGAGGATGAGCGCCGCGTCAAACCGGAAGACCTTCAGGCGCTGCGCGATCCGGGCCGGGCCGGTGACCGAGCGGGCATCGGCGGTGACGACATCATCGAGCAGTTCGCTCCCGGCGAGCAGTTCGTCCATCCCCGGCCGGGCAAGGCCCACGATCACGCTCCCGGGGAGCCCTGCAAGAAGCAGGCGCAACGTGGGCGTCGCCATGATGGTGTCGCCGAGCCAACTGGGGAGGACGACGAGCACCCGTGGCCGCTCGACACGGCCCGCGCTCATCGGGGGCCGCCGTGCCCGCGGGCGTCGCTATCCGGATGGGTCTGGAGCTGCGGGATGATGACGGCCACCGCGGCCGACAGGTCCGGGTACCAGATGCCGGCCCCACGCCCGACGATGATGACCCGCGACGAGGCGATGCCCGCCGTGATCGCGCTCAGGCCGTCCCGGGCGGCGTCACCGACGGCCCATGAGGAGGCGAGGTTGATGCCCAGTTCCCGCGCGGCGGCGTAGAACATCTCCGGATTGGGCTTGCGCCACGGGTGGTCGCCCTGCCAGCGGGGGACCGCGGCCTCTGGATGGTGCGGGGCGTAATAGACCCCGGCAAGCCGGACGCCGAAGGCCCCGAGGAGTTCGCGGACCCGGTCGTTCACACGCTCGATCGCCGCGGGGGTGGCCCGCCCGCGGGCGATGGCGCCTTGGTTGGTGATCACCACGAGGGGCACATCGAGCGCCGACAGCCGGGCACAGGCCTCTCCCGCGCCGGGGAGGAGCCGGACAGCATCGGGGTCGAGCAGGTCGCCCACGTGATCGGTCCCCGCTGTCGCCTCGGTGGTGGCGATGAGGGTGTCGTCGCGATCGATGAAGACGGCAGTGGCCATGAGCGGGCGAGGAGTTTATCAGGTTTGGCCCCGAGGCGCGGGGTCAAGAAGGGCTCGCCCCGGTCAAAGACCGGTATACTCCGCGACGAAGGCCGGTGGCCCGGCGACGGCTGGTGTGCCAAGCGGCTTTCTCCTGATGGCCCGATGCAGTGTCGACAAGTCGATTGTCCGTGTTACCCGCGAGGGGTTCGAGTTCCCGCTTGGGGTCTATCCCATTGAGGAGATGACGCCGCGGCAGGGGTACACCTTCACCTTTGAATCGGCAGATGCGGACGACCATGGGTCCTTGCCCGGGGGTGGGGG
>JBQTIJ010000424.1:0-13940 GCA_052388255.1 Phycisphaerales bacterium | reverse complement strand
CGTCGTCGTTGATGGCGACAATGAGGAAGTCGCCAAGGGCGGCGGCACGGCGCAGGAGAGAGACGTGCCCGGCGTGCAGAACATCGAAGCAGCCGTTGGCGAGGACGACGCTCGGGGCCCGACCATCGCGCGGGCGGGAGCGGACAGCGGCGACCTCAACGGAGAGTTCCGCCCAGGTGCGGAGTTTGCCGCGGGTGGCTCGTTCGCGGGCGAGGATGTCGGCGTGGATGCGTTCGAGCTCGATGGGGACGCAGCCGAACTCCTCAACCTCAAGCCCCGCGGCGGCGTTGGCGAAGCGGACGGCCTCGAACCATGGGAGCCGCTGGGCCCGGGCGGCGGCGAGAGCGGCAAGGACCATGTCGCCCGCGCCGGTCACGTCATAGATTCGGCGGGCCTGAGTCGGGACGATGCGGGGGTCGGCGTTGTGTTCAAGAAGGAGCGCGCCCTGGCGGTCAAGGGTGATGACGGCGCATTCCATGTTCAGGGTGCTGAGCAGGTGGGCCGCAAGGGGGGCGAAGGCCTCGGCTGGGGCATCGTCGGGGATGGGTTGGCCGGTGCCGCGCTGGGCCTCGGCCCGGTTGGGCGTGATGGTGGTGCAGCCGGCATACTTGGAGAACGACGCGCTGGCAGCAGGATCAACAAGAACGGGAACGCCCGCGGCCCGGGCACGCTCGATGACGCCCTTGCAGAGGGCGGGTGTGCAGACGCCCTTGTTGTAGTCTTCAAGGAGGAGGACATCGGCCCCCGGGAGGGCGGCCTCGACGGCGGCGAGCAGGCGGGCGGTGATGGTCGCATCGATGGGGGCGGTGGATTCCTCGTCGATGCGGAAGACCTTCTGGGCGTGGCGGTGCTGGGCGAGGCCGATGAGGTTGCGTTTGGTGGTGGTGGGGCGGGCCCCATCGGTGATGAGGGCGCGGGTATCGACGCCCGCGCGGTCAAGGAGGGCGCGGAGTGTGCGACCGGAGGTGTCGTCGCCGGTGACGCCGACAGCGCGGACCGCGCCGCGCATGGCGACAAGATCAAGGGCGACATTGGCGGAGCCACCGGGGGCCTCGGTGGTGCGCTGGACGTGCAGGACGGGGACGGGGGCGTCGTTGCAGAGGCGGTCCACGTTGCCGTAGACCGATTGGTCGAGCATGAAGTCACCGACGACGATGGCGGTGAAGGGCTTCCAGCGGACGAGGGTTTCGAGCAGGAGCGACATGCAGAGACGATGGTACGAGCCGGCCTGCCGCGGGGGGTTGGCGGGGAAATTCAGCGGAGAGCCGAGCGGCGGAGCGCTGCCCGCTCGCGCCGGAGGAGGGCGAGGAGGATGAGACCGATGGTGACGGTCACGATCGCGCAGAGGGCCCAGAAGTAGGCGTAACCGTGGGGCCACTTGAACTCCGGCTGGTGCTCGAAGTTCATCCCATAGACCCCCACAAGGAAGGTGAGAGGGAGGAAGATGAAGGAGACGACGGTGAGGAGGTTGATGAGGTTGTTGGTGCGATAGGCGAGGTAGGACATGGTGAGGTTGACGGCGTCGTTGAGGATCTCGCGGCTGACGGTGAGATCGGTGAGAACGCGTTCGAGCTCCGCGGCGGTCGAAACGAGGAAGGGCTGCGTGGTCTCGGGGATCATGGCGGAGCGGCGGGTGCCGAGTTCCGCGGCGATGGCCCGTGCGGGTGCCACGTGACGGCGGAGGCGGACGATGTTGGCGGCAAGGCGGGCGGCGACGGGGAAGACCGCCCCGCTGGGGCGCTGGGCAAGGCGGAGCTGCAGGCGCTCGACCTCCTCCTCGAAGCGGTGCTCGATGGTTTCGTATGAGCGGGTGAGGTGGTCGAACATCTCGTAGAGGAGAAAGCCGGGGGTGCGGGCGAAGCGCTCAAAGTCCTCGCGGTAGTCGCGTCGGACGGTACGGAGGAAGTCGGCCTCGCCGCGGGCGAGGGTGAGCAGGAAGCCGGGGGTCTTCAGGATGTCAACGCGGACGGCGGAGAGGTGGTGACCGTCCCAGGCGCTGGCGGCAACGCTGATGTGGAGGGCGTCGTGGAGGTGCTCGTAGCCGGTGTCGGGCTTGGAGCGGTCCATGAGTTCCAGGGCATCGGGCGAGAGGGGAAGGTGGGGAGCAAGGAGGCGCTCGATGTCGCCCTTGTTGGAGGCGGGGGGGAGCACACCATCAACCCAGACGAAGCGTCCCTGAGCCATGGCGTGTGGGGTCGCTTCGAGGGTGATCTCCTCGTCGCGCTTGCGTTCAAAGTCGAAGGCGATGCAGCGCGTCATGGGAGGGTCGAGCAGGGCACGGACGGGAGGGGATCGAGGCGGCGAGACGGTACCATGAGATGTTGACGGCCGCCAGTGGCCCCCGACCGGGCCCGGCGGCCGAACGAACCGAGGAACGCCCATGAGCCATCCACCGACCTCTCGACCGATCGCCACCGGGGCAGCGCCCGAGCAGCCGGGGGAAGAGGGGCTGGCGATGTTCGGGTCGGCGAGTGGGCCGTGGGCGGTGCTCTTTGAAGATGGGCGGGGGAAGACGGCTCCACTGACGGACCTGCGGCCGTGCTTTGAAGTGCGGACGGGAGCGGTGAAGACACGGGAACGGCTGGCGCGGGCGCTTGGAGTGTCGTTCGCGGGTTGCTTTGTGCCGGCGCGCCTGGAGGACGTGGCGCGCGAGATGGCGGGTCTTGGCCGGGTGAACGACACCGGGATGATTGGGGGCGACACGTTGTTCGTGAACTGCCGGTGTGTGCTGCCGCACAGGGCGATCAGTGCGCTGGGGCCGGGGGAGTGGCTGGTGGAAGAGGGGAGCGGTGACGTGGTGGCGGCGCGGCTCGACGGGGCGGCGGGACGGGCCTTCGTGGAGCGGGGCTTCACAGCGCCAGCGGGTGCGGGCGGCACCGCACGAAGCATCGCAGCGCCTGCGCTGCTCTCAAGGCCGTGGCACGTTCGCACGTTTCGCGACCGGGCCCTTGACCTTGATCTGCAGCACATGGAGGACGACCGGGAACGCGGCGTGCGGCCGCCGCACTCGGTGCACTTTGGGGTGTCGCTGCTGACGGTGCACCCGACGGCGAAGATCTACCCCGGGGTGGTGCTGGACTGTGAGGCCGGGCCGATCGTGATCGACGAAGGGGTGACGGTTCGGCCGGGGGTCTCGCTGGTGGGGCCGTGTTACCTCGGGCCGAATGTGACGATCCTCGACCGGGCGATCATCAAGGCGCACACGGCGGTGGGGCCGTGGTGCACGTTGGCGGGTGAGGTGGGGGGGACGATCTTTCAGGGGTTTGCGAACAAGGCCCACGACGGGCACCTTGGTGATTCGTGGGTGGGGGAGTGGGCGAACCTTGGGGCGGGTACGACCAACAGCAACCTGCTGAACACGTATGGCGAGGTGGTGGGGCGGGCGGATCCGAAAGGGAGCAACGAGCGGACGGGGTTGCAGTTTCTGGGGTGTGTGATCGGCGACCATGTGAAGACGGCGATCTGCACGAGGATCATGACGGGTGCGGTGGTGCACACGGGGGCGATGTGGGCGGCGGGCCGTGCGGTGGGCGGGTGCATCGCGCCCTTCGCGTGGGTGACGGACGAGGGGGAGAAGCGGTACCGGTTGGAGAAGTTCCTGGAGATCGCCAGGACGGTGATGGGGCGGCGGAAGGTGCAGCTCTCGGCGGCGCTCAGCGCGGCGATCAGTGATCTGCACGCCGGGACGGCGGGGTGATGAGGAGGACCATGCCGACGCTCTATCTCATCGACGGGTACGCCCAGTTCTTCCGGGCGTACCACGCCATCCGGACGCCCATGTCGAGCCCGGTGACGAAGGAGCCGACGAACATGACGTTTGGCTTCATCGGGATGCTGCTGAAACTGATGCGGGGGGAGGGGAAGATCGGCGAGGGCGGGGGACGGCCGGACTTTGTGGCGGTGGCGCTCGATATCTCGGGAGATAAGGAGACCTTCCGGTCGGAGATCGACCCGGAATACAAGGCCAACCGCCCGCCGCCGCCGCCAGACCTTTTTCCGCAGGTCGATCGGTGCCTGGCGATGCTCAAGGCGGTGGGTATTCCCACTGTGGGCATCGAGGGGTTTGAGGCCGACGACGCGATCGCCACCGTGGTGGACTGCCTGCGGCGGGAGCGGCCGGATGTGCGCATCAGGATCGTGAGCAAGGACAAGGACCTCAAGCAGTTGCTCGAGCCCGGGGCGGTTGAGATGTACGACATCCATACCGACGGCGTGATCGACGACGCGAAACTGAAGGAGGAGACGAACCTTGCGCCTGCGCAGGTGGTGGACATGTTGGCGCTGATGGGTGACAACGTGGACAACGTGAAGGGCGTGGAGGGGATCGGGCCCAAGACCGCCGCGGAACTCATCGCGAAGTTTGGGACGCTGCCGACGCTGATGGCGCGGGCGGCGGAGGTGCCGGGGAAACGGGGCGAGGCCCTGCGGGCGGCGGTGGCGGACGGGCGGCTCTCAAAGAACATCACGCTGGTGAAATTGCGGCGCGATGCCCCGGTGGCGCTTGACCTGAAGGCGGCGGCGACGAGCGGGCATGATCTTGGCGCGCTGCTGCCGATCCTTAAGGAACTCGGGTTCAACCGGTATCAGGACGAGGTGCGGGCCTTGACAGGACAGGCGCCGGTGATGGTGCCGAACGAGCCGGGGAGAGTGGCAGAACCCGCGGCGGGCAAGACGGCGGCGAAGAAGGCGAGGGTGAGTGAAGGGCCGTCGCTCTTTGATGCACAGGGCACAGAAGGACCCGGCGACGGCGCGGATGGTTCAGTGGCCGGGCGCGAGGGGAACCCGGGATATCGGTGCATCCGGACGCAGGCGGAACTGAAAGCGCTGGTGACGGAGTGCCAGAAGGCAGAGATGGTGTCGATCGACACCGAGACAACGGGGCTCTCGCCGCTGAGGTGTAAGCTGTGCGGGGTGTCGATCTCGACCCGGGCGGGGACGGGGGCGTACATCCCGATCCGTTCACCGGAGCCAGCCACTCACCTTGATGAGCGGGCGGTGCTGGAGGGGTTGCGGCCGCTCTTTGAGGATGCATCGGTCCGCAAATGCGGGCACAATCTCAAGTATGACCTGCTGGTGCTGCGGGCGGCGGGGGTGGAGCTGCGCGGCGTGGCTTTTGATTCGATGGTGGCGTCGTACCTGATCGATGCGTCGCGGTCGTCGCACGGACTTGACGCGCTGGCGCTCGGGCTGCTCGGGCACAGCAACATCCCGATCTCTGAGTTGATCGGGAGCGGAGCCCACCAGCGGACTTTCGACACTGCGCCGCTGGCCCAGGCGACGCAGTACGCGGCGGAAGACGCGGACTTCGCGCTGCGGCTGCGGGCGTTGATGGACCCGCAACTCGACGAGATGGGTCTGCGTGGGCTGTTTGACGGGGTGGAGATGCCGCTGGTGGGGGTGCTGGCGGACCTTGAGTACAACGGCATTCTCTGCGACCCGAGCGAGCTCGATCGACAGCGCGAGCGATTGACCAAGACGATCAAGGAATTGCGCGAGAAGATCGACGATGCGGCGATGGAGTCGATCGGGCGGACCTTCAACCCTGACTCGCCCAAGCAGCTCTCGGTGGCGCTCTTCGGCAAGCCGGGGGATGCGGAGCCGGGGCTTGGGCTCAAGCCCGTCAAGAAGACCAAGACGGGGCACTCGACAGACGTGGAGGTGCTGGAGAAACTGGCATCCGATGTGACGATCCGCACGCCGATCCCAGGGTTGATCGTTGACTACCGGCAACTGACGAAACTGGTGTCAACGTATCTGGTGGCGCTGAGGGAGGCGATTCACCCGGAGACGAAGCGGATCCACGCGAGTTTCAACCAGACGGTGGCGGTGACAGGGCGGCTTGCCTCAAGCGACCCAAACCTGCAGAACATCCCGATCCGCACGGAGGTTGGGCGCGAGATTCGGCGGGCCTTTGTGGCCGCGCCGGGGCGGGTGTTTATCTCGGCGGACTATTCGCAGATTGAACTGCGCTTGCTGGCCCACCTGTCGCGCGATCCGGCCCTGATCGCGGCGTTCCATGAAGGGCAGGACATCCACACAGCGGTAGCGGCCCAGATCAACGGTGTGGCGCCTGAGCAGGTGACGAAGGAGATGCGCTCAGGGGCGAAGATGGTGAACTTCGGGATCGTGTACGGGGTGACGGCGTTCGGGCTGGCCCGGCGGCTGGGGATCGAGAACGACGCCGCGGACCAGATCATCACCGGGTACAAGAAACGCTTCGCGGGAATCACCACATTCCTGCAGGAGTGCATCGACCAAGCGCAGCGGACGGGGTTCGTGGAGACGATTCTGAAGCGGCGGAGACCGATCTCCGAGATCGAATCCCCCGTGCCCGCGCGGCGGGCCTTTGCGGAGCGAACGGCGATCAACAGCGTGGTGCAAGGGTCCGCCGCGGACCTGATCAAACTGGCGATGGTGAACCTGGCGCGGGAACTTGGCAAGGGGGACCTGGGGGGCGTGAAGATGCTGCTCCAGATTCATGATGAACTTGTCCTCGAAGCGCCCGAGGATGGCGCGGAGCGGGCCCGGGTGGCGGTGGTACGGGCGATGGAGGGCGCGATGACGCTCGATGTGCCGCTGCGGGCGGATTCGTCGATCGCGCGGAACTGGTTTGATGGCAAGTGAGGATCATGCGGATGGAATCATCGGTCCTCGAAAGCGCGCCCGGCTGCACTTCGACCGTCATCATGGCGGACCGCGGTGGCACGGATCGACCGGCGGCTGACCGGCCTTCTCGGCAGTCCGGCTTTCAAGCGAACCTCTCACTGGCACGGCCATGATGAGCACGCGAGGAGAGACACCACGGCCCTTCCCCGTCATTGCCGGCCCCACAGCGGGGGGGAAGTCGGCCCTCGCCGTTGCAGTGGCGCAGGTGCTCGCATCGAAAGGACGACCGGCGGAAGTCGTGACGGCCGATGCCTATCAGGTCTACCGGGGCATGGACATCGGCACCGCGAAGCCGACGGTCGAGGAGCGGGGCGGGGTCGTGCATCATCTTGTGGACGTGGCGGACCCACGTGAGCCCTTCACGCTGCAGCAGTGGCTCGCGACGGCCGAGGAGGTGACGGGCGCGCTCGAAGCACGCGGGATTACGCCGGTGGTGGTCGGTGGGACGCACTTGTACATCAAGGCGTTCTTGGAGGGGATCTTCGAAGGACCCGAGCCCGATCAGGGGCTGCGCGAGGAACTCCGGGCGATGGACCCCGCAGCGCGACGGGCGGAGCTTGAACGGGTGGATCCCGATGCGGCGGCGCGGATTCACTTCAATGATGAACGGCGAACGGTGCGCGCTCTGGAGGTCTTTCGGCAGACTGGGCGGCCCATCAGTGACCACCAACAGCAGTGGGAAGGGGGCGTGGTGCGGGCGGGTGCGCGGCTGGTGGTGCTTGAGTGGGGGACGGAAGCGATCAACCGTCGGATCAATGCTCGGGTGCGCGAGATGATGGAGATGGGGCTGCTCGATGAAGTTCGAGGGCTGAACGCGGCGGGGGCGCTGGGGCGACAGTCGTGCGAAGCGCTTGGGTACAAGCAACTGCTCGGGCACCTTGCGGGGGCGTGCACGCTGGAGGAATCGGTGGAGCGGATCAAGATCGAGACGCGGCGGTTTGCGAAGAACCAGCGGACGTGGCTGAAGCGATTGCGGATGACGGCCGGGACGCTGACGCTGCGGCCGGAGGAGATGACGCTCGAAGCGATGACGGCGCAGGTGGTCGGGGTGCTTGGGTGACGCGAGGGTGTTGTTTTCCGGCGGCGGAGAGCCGATCCGGACGGAGCCCGAACGCTTGGGAGAATGGCTGCGAAGAATGGAGTGTGGAGCGGACGATCCTGCATGTAGATATGGACGCGTTCTTCGCGTCGGTTGAACAGCGCGACAACCCCGCGCTGCGTGGGATGCCGGTGCTGGTGGGGGGCGGGCGCGGCGGCACGGGCAAGCGTGGCGTGGTGACGACAGCGAGTTACGAGGCGAGGGTCTTTGGATGTCGCTCGGCGATGCCGATGGCGCAGGCGCGGCGGCTCTGCCCGCAGGCGGTGGTGGTGCCCGTTCGTATGGAGGCGTATGCGGAGGCAAACCGGCGCATCATGGAGGTGCTGGATGAGTTCACGCCGGAGGTTCAGCCGGTGTCGATCGACGAGGCGTTCATGGACGTCACGCGGTCGCTGCATCTTTTTGGCGACGGGATGGAGATCGGGCGAAGGGTCAAAGTACGGATCCGGGCGGAGACGGGGCTCCCGGCGTCGGTGGGCCTCGGGCCGAACAAGTTTCTGGCGAAGGTGGCGAGCGATGCCGGGAAGCCCGACGGGCTGATGGAGATCAAGGGTGCCGAGGCGGCTCGGGTGCTCGGTCCGATGAGTGTGCGAACGCTCTTCGGCATCGGGCCCAAGACGGGGGCGATGCTGGAGCGGCTGGGGATCCGCACGGTGGCGGACTTTCGCGCCGCCGATCGGGGGTTGCTGAAGCGCACGCTCGGTGACCTGGCGGTGGTCTGGGGGCAGCTGGCGGTTGGTGAGGATGCTCGGGTGGTCCACGTGGCGGAGGGACGAAAGTCGATCGGCAAGGAGCGAACCTTCGGGGATGACGTGGCCGACCCGGAACGGCTGCGGGCAACGCTCCTTCAGCAGGTGGAGAGCGTGGCGCGGCGGATGCGCGAGGAAGGGTTGAAGGCGGGCCGACTCACAGTCAAGCTTCGCACCGGAGATTTCCATACGGTGACGCGGGCGGTGACGCTCGAACACCCGACGGACTCGACCGATGAACTCTGGCGGGCGGCGCGGGGCGTGTTTGATGCTTGGCAAGTGCGGAGCGGGTCGGCACTGCGCTTGATCGGGGTGGCCTTGAGCGAACTGCAGCAGGGTGGACAGCCCATGCTCTTTGCCGAGCCGGTGCCGCGGCGCGAGAAGCTCGACGCCGCGGCGGACCTGATCGCCCGGAAGTTCGGGGCGGCGGGGGTACAGCGTGCGGCGGGGCTTTCTGGGGGGCGGCGTGATCGGCCGGGCCGAGGCGGAGCCCGTGGCGACAGACCCGAATGAGTGGCGGCGGGGCCGATCTACGATCGGTTGGATGGTGCGTGCCGCGGCTGCTCGCGGCCTGACGAACGCCCAACCGCCGACCCCCATGACCTCCACATCTCCGTACGACACCTATTCCTCACCCTTGGCGGCCCGCAACGCGAGCGCGGCGATGCTGCGGCTGTGGAGCCCGCGCGAGAAGTTCAACGCTTGGCGGCGGATCTGGCTGGCGGTGGCGGAGGCGCAGCACGAGATGGGTCTGCCGGTGACCCGCGAGCAGGTGGAGGAACTTCGCGCGGTGGTGGAGCGGCCGGGTGGGATCACGGATGCGGAGATGTCCGCGGCGGAGAAGCATGAGCGGGCGTTGCGGCATGATGTGATGGCGCATGTTCACGCGCTGGGCGATTCGTGCCCGAAGGCGAAGGGAATCATCCATCTGGGCATGACGAGCCAGGATGTGGTCTGCAATGCGGACTTCTTGGTCTTGTGCAACGCCCTTGACCTGATCCGGCGCAAGGTCGCCCGCCTGATCCTGAGCATGGCGGAGGGTGCGCATCGCTGGCGCGCGATGCCCACGCTCGGGTTCACGCACTACCAGCCCGCGCAGCCAG
The DNA here is from genome assembly GCA_052388255.1 of Phycisphaerales bacterium. GTDB lineage: Bacteria > Planctomycetota > Phycisphaerae > Phycisphaerales > UBA1924 > JAEUIX01. The sequence continues at coordinate 4,323 of JBQTIJ010000424.1, read as the reverse complement.
TGACGGTCGGTCGGCGACTGGCGATGTGGGCCAGCGACCTGCGCCTGACGCTCGAGCGTCTCGACGGGCAGCACCCCTTCCACGGGGCGCTCGTGGGATCGCTCTTTGGTATTCTGCGTCCACGCGGGCTGCGCGGCGCGACGGGCACGCAGGCGTCGTTTCTCAGTCTGATCGGGGACGGGGCACGCATTGACCACTTCGAAAAGGCCGCGCTCCACCGCGCGATGGACGGCGTGCTGTGCTCGTTCCGGCGCAACAACTGCGTCCCGCCGAGCCCAACCGGCGATGACCGCTGCGGGATCGATGAGCCGGAGGCCGTCATCCCTGGGAGCGACGGCCGACCAACCGAAGTGGGGTTTGATCGATCGCTGATCACGGGCCAGACGTACCCGCGCGTCATCGACACGTTCATTCTTGCCGACCTCGCCAGCACCGCTGCGGTCCTTCACAAGGTCGCGAGCGACATCCGTCTCTTGTGCAACCGCAAGGAGATGGACGAGCCCTTCGAGGAGAAGCAGATCGGGTCAAGCGCCATGCCGTACAAGCGCAATCCCATGCGCTGCGAGCGGATCTGTGGGCTGGCCCGGTTTGTGATGAACCTGGTGGGGAATGCCTACGACACCGCCGCCACCCAATGGCTGGAGAGGACGCTTGACGACAGCAGCAACCGCCGGCTCTCGCTGCCCGAGGCCTTCCTGGCGCTCGACGGCGCGCTCGACCTGATGCACAACGTGGCGAGCGGGCTCGTCGTGCATGAGGCGATGGTGCGCAAGAACCTGATGGCGGAGTTGCCCTTCATGGCGACTGAGAACATCCTGATGGCCTGCGTGAAGCACGGGGGCGATCGTCAGCATTATCACGAACTCATTCGTGTTCACGCCCAGGCCGCGGGGATGAAGGTGAAGCAGGAAGGGCAGGAGAACGACCTGCTGGAGCGGCTGAGAAACGACCGGGCCTTCTGGAGCAAGTCCCGGGGCGGCGCGCTGGCAGGAGAGCTCGACTGGGAGGGCGTGATGAACCCGATGAACTACGTCGGGCGTTCGGTCGAACAGACGGAGCGGTTCATCGCGGAGGTGGTGGAGCCGCTGCGGGCCACGTACGCGGAGTCGTTGGCGCAGATGCAGAACGACGGCCCGCGGGTGTGAGCGTGGCGGGGCAGTGGCGCGTGTCCGGATAACGGCGCGGCGCGAATGCAGGGTGGAGGAGGTCGGCCACGGAGCAAGGAGGGACGTATAGAGGGGTGCTCAATGGTCCGATCCTTGAGAAGAGTTATGGGCACCCGAGCCGCGTCAACCGATCTCTCCCCCGCGCTCATGGAGCAGATGCGGGCGATCAAGTCCAAGGCGATGGAGTATGGCCTGGACTTTTTTGAGGTGGTGTTTGAGGTTCTGCCCTTTGAGATGATGAACCAGATCGCGGCGTTCGGGGGCTTCCCGGCCCGGTACCCGCACTGGCGCTGGGGGATGGAGTATGAGAAACTGAGCAAGCGCGATGCGTACGGGCTCGGGCGCATCTACGAGATGGTGATCAACACGGACCCGTGCTACGCGTACCTGCAGGAGTCGAACAGCGTCACCGACCAGAAACTGGTGATGGCCCACGTCTACGGGCACGCGGACTTCTTCAAGAACAACTTCTGGTTCGCCAAGACCAACCGGAAGATGCTCGACGAGATGGCCAACCACGCCACGCGGATCCGGCGGCACATCGACCGGCAGGGCCTTGAGCCGGTGGAACGGTTCATCGACGCGTGCCTTTCGCTCGAATACCTGATCGACACGCACGCGCCCTTCATGCAGCGCGAGCCGCTGCGCGGGACCGAGCCCACGGAAGAGAGTGGCTTCCATCCCGATCGGCTTCCGGCCAAGGACTATATGGACCCGTTCATCAATCCCCAGCGGGAGATGGACCGGCAGAAGAGCGTCTTTGAGGCGCAGCAGAAGGCCAAGCGGGCGAAGTTCCCCGCGCAGCCGACGCGCGACGTGCTGCTGTTTCTTCTGCGTGCGGCCCGGCTGGATGACTGGCAGCAGGACATCCTCAGCATCATCCGCGACGAGGCGTATTACTTTGTCCCGCAGGCGATGACGAAGATCATGAACGAGGGGTGGGCGAGCTATTGGCACAGCAAGCTGATGACGCATCACTTCTGCGAGGCGTCGGAGATCGTGCACTACTGCGACCAGCACTCGGGCGTGGTGCATATGCCGCCCGGGGGATTCAACCCGTACAAGATCGGCATCGAACTCTGGAAGGACATCGAGGAACGCTGGAACACCGGCCGCCACGGCCCCGCGTGGGAGGGGCTGGAGGGCGTGGGCGCGCGCGAGCGGCACGACGACAAGAGCATGCAGGGCCGCCGCAAGATCTTTGAGGTGCGCCGCATCTACAACGATGTCTCGTTCATCGATGAGTTCCTGACCGAGGAGTTCGTGGAAAAGCACAAGCTCTACCAGGTGCGGCGCGACCCGTCGAGCGGCGAGCAGCGGATCACCAGCCGCGACTTCTCACGCATCAAGCAGACGCTGCTGCACCACCTGACCAACCGGGGCGAGCCCTTCATCCACGTTGCCGATGGCAACTACCTCAACCGGGGCGAGCTCTACATGGCCCAGCAGTGGTGCGGGCTTGAGGTGGACATCGCCAAGGCGGGCGAGGTATTGAACAACCTCCGCCTTATCTGGGGCCGCCCGGTACACCTGCAGATGCAGATGAAGGACGAGATGTGGTTGCTCTCGTGCGACGAACCGGGCAAGGAGATGCGGCGCGAGCGCATCACCGACGAGACGCCCGAGCCAGCCCACTACGTGAAGTAGACGGCGTGACATCGGTCGTTCGCGCAGTTTCAGCGCAGCGCCAGCCCCGTTCGTCCCCACACAACCCGCCGACGATCCACACGCTGGAGCGCGGGGGGCGCGCGGGGGGGCGCGGGGGGGCGCGGGGTTGCCACGAGATCGTCCCTCGGCTAATCTCCTTCCCGAGGCATGGACGCTCTCCCACCCACTCTCCCTTTCGCGCTCAGCCGGGCCTATGGCTCCGGGGTGACTCCGGTGCGTCCGGTGACGGCAGCACATGGCGCTGCGCCAGTGGCGAATGTCAACCCGGGGGTTGACCGAGGACCTTCCTTCGCCGATCGGCTCGCCGCGGCGGTTGTGCCCGGGCGGGTGAACTTCGACGGCCCGACACCCCAGCCGAGCGTGCAGAATGGCTCGATCGCGTTCTATCGCCGCCCCGGGGACCTGAATGCAGCCGCGACGGCGATCGCCCTTGGGCGGACTCTTGACGTACAGGGTTGACGTGCAAGGGTGATGAGCCAACCGCAAGGGGTAAGGGCGCAACTGCTCCCTACCGTTGTCCATGAGTGCATCCGCGGCCCAACCCGGCGAACCGGCGTGGTCGGCGTCGGAGCTTGCCGACCCGCACCACCATGCAGCAAAGCACGACAAAGTGCAGCGCATGTTCGCGGCCATCGCCGGTTCATATGACCTGAACAACCGCGTGCATTCGTTCTGGCGCGATCAGGCGTGGCGCCGTGCGGCGGTAAGGGCCGCTGGGCTCCGGGGTGCAGAACGCGTGCTCGATTGCGCCTGCGGGACGGGTGACCTGACCGAGGCCTTCGCGCGGGGCTCGCGCGGCCCGGGCCGGGCGATGGTGGTGCCGGCGAGCGTCGTGGGGCTCGACTTCACGGCCGAGATGCTGGCGATTGCGGAGCGCAAGCGGGCCGGGCTCGGCAGCGCCGCGGCAGGCGTGCGCTATGTGCAAGGTGACGCCCAGAATCTGCCCTTTGAACCCTCGTCGTTTGATGTGGTGTCGATCGCCTTTGGCATCCGCAACGTGGCGGACCCTGCCCGCGCGATCGCGGAGTTCTATCGCGTGCTGGCGCCGGGTGGGCGGCTGGTTGTGCTTGAGTTTGACCGGCCGCGGATCCCGATCATCGGCGCAGTGTCGGAGTTCTACACCTCACGGATCATGCCGCTGACGGCGACGCTGATCAGCAAGGACCGCTCCGGGGCGTACCGGTATCTCCCCAAGAGCGTTGAGAAGTTCATGAACCGCGACGAACTCAAGAGCGCGTTAGCGCGAGCAGGGTTCGTGGATGTTCATCAGCGCGCGTTGACCTTCGGCGTCTGCGTCTGCTCGGTGGGCGTCAAGCCCGTGTGAGCGTGTTCAAGCAGGTCGGCGAGGATCGCGTCAAGTGCTCGGGGGTCTTCAAAGATCGCGGCCGTGCGTTGGCCCGCCGGTCCCAGGCGCGGCGGTTGTGCTGGCCCGGGTCCACCGGTTCCTGGGCGAGCGATGGGGGTGGCCGGTTCGGCCGCGCGCGTGCCG
>JBQTIJ010000423.1:0-7247 GCA_052388255.1 Phycisphaerales bacterium | reverse complement strand
AAAGATGCACGCCGTCTGCGTCAGCGCGAGCGCACAGGCGTATCCCATGCGGTCATACACAAACGCATTCGAGTAGACATACATCGAGACCGTGAGCGTTGAGTCCGCCGGGCCCCCCCGGGTCATGATCTGCGGCGGCCCGAAGACCTGCAGCGACCACACCACGCTCATCACCCCATTAAAGAGCACCGCCGGCGAGATCATCGGCAGCGTCACATGCCGAGCACGCTGCCAGGCGTTCATGCCGTCGATCGCCGCCGCATCATCAAGCGCCCGCGGCACCTCGCGGACCGCCGCGCTCGCCACCAGCAGCGCGGTCCCGATGCTCCAGAAACTCATCACGATCAGTGCCGGCATGGCTGTCCGCGTCTCGCCCAGCCAGTCCGGCCCGCGCACGCCGACGCTCAGCAGGGCCCGGTTGATCGCCCCCTCCCGCTCGCTGAACATCCACCCCCACACCACGCACGCCGAGACCACGGGCACCAGCGTCGGCACAAAGAGCGCGGCCAGCACCACCCCCGGCCGGGCCCGGCCCATCAGGAGCGCGAGCGCCAGCGAGATCACCGTACACCCCGCCACGCTCCCGAGGGCGTAGACCACGGTGTTGATCGCGGCCCGCCAGAGCCGCGCGTCCCCAAGGAGTTCGCGGTAGTTGTCGAGCCCAATCGGCACCGCCGCATCGAGCAGCGAGTAATCGCAGAAGGAGTACCAGAGCGCCATCGCCGCGGGCAGACCGGTGAAGAGCACCAGCCCCGCCAGGTCAGGCCCAACCCACAGCAGCCCGGTGGCGGTGTCGCGGGCCCGGCTCATGCGCCGCTCCCGACAGCCGCGGCACTCGGCCGCCGCGCGGCGCGGTCCACCAGGTCTTGGGCCCGGCCCTCGACCCGCGCCAGCGTCGAGCGCACATCCGCACCCATCCACATGGCATCAAACGCCCCCAGCAACATGTCCGCGTAGGCCTGCCACACCCGGGTGGGGGGCAGCACCTGCACCCGCGGGCTCCGCATCACCGCATCGTGTACGGCGATCGCGCGGTTGGGATGCTGCGCTGCAAACCCCGCGGAGACCTCGCGCAGCGGGCTCGCCTTGGCGTGCTCCAGGCAGAGCCGTTCCTGCTCCTCCTGCCTCTGCGTAAACGCCAGAAACTCAAACGCCTCCTCCGGGTGAGGGCATCCCCGTGGGATGATCAGCACATCGGCCTCCAGCATCCCCGTCGGTGCCCGCTCGTCAAAGTACTCTGCCTCGACCGGCACCGGCCCCGCGCCATACTCAAGGTCCGGCCGATACAGGCGCAGAAAGTTCGCGATCCACGGCCCTTGCACGATCATCGGCACCGCCCCGCTGATGAAGGGATCCCGTGCCGATTGAAACGACCGCGCGAAGTTGTTGCCATAGGTCGCCGCCGCCTTCGGGCCGAGCGAGCCCACGAAGCGCTGCACCCATGAGTACGCCCGCACGTTCGCTTCCGCCGTCAGCGTTACACGCCCCGCCCGCGCGTCGTAGAGCGATCCGCCGAACATGATGGGCCAGAAGTAGGGCCACCACGGCGGCAGGTTGGGCAGAAAGCCCGCCCGTGTCAGCCCGCCCTGCCCGTCGCGCTCGACAAACCGCGCCGCCGCCGCCTCCAGTTCCACGATCGTCCGAGGTGGGCGATCCGGATCGAGCCCCGCCTCCTTGAACATCTGCTTGTTGTAGTAGAGCGCGAGCGAGTAGGACGAGGTCACCCCCGCCCATAGCCGCCCGCCGTAACTCAGCAGTTCCCGCACCGCCGGCGCATACCGCCCGCCATCGATCCCCGTCCCCGTCGGTCCAAAGGGATCGAGCGCCATCGCCGCGCCCGACTCCGCAAACTGCGGGATGCAGTAGGAGTACAGCCCCACAAGGTCCGGCGGATCGCCCCCGCCGATCGCCACCAAGGCCTTGCTCTTGATATCGCTCACGGGCGTCCGCACCACGAAGATCCGCGACTGCGAGTCGTTGAAGCGGTCCACCATCCGCTGCACCGCGTCCCCCTCCGGACCCGTCCACTTCTCCCAGTACTCGATCACCCTCCGCCCCGCCGGGGCACGCCGGGCATTACGCGGGGTCCGCGGCCAGAGCGCAAGCCCCACCGCCGCCGCCCCCAGAGTGAGTGCCGCCGTCCGGCGCGCGATGTCAACGCCCTTGGGCATGAGAGAAGCGAGTGTAGATGAAGCCCGGGCTCAGGTTCCGTGGGCACAAACGCCGCAAGGGCCGCAGACGGAGGGCGAACGCCAGCGTGCCCGAGTTCTTTCCGGTGGCAGTTGGTGGCCGCGGCCAGGAACCGGTGCATACTTGGGGGATGGAGTAGTGGGGGGCGGGGGAACGTGGGGGTAGGTGTCCGCAGGTTCTTGCAGATGGGAGACCGATGCTCGTTGAAGCCATGATGGTCATGATCGCCGCCCTCGGAGTTCCCCCGGGCTTTGTGGATGAGCCGGTGGCCACAGGTTTTGAGGAGGCGACGGGTCTCACCTTCGACGACGACGGGCGGATGTTCGTGTGGGAGAAGGCCGGGCGCGTTCACATTGTCGAGAACGGTGTGCGGCTGCCAACCCCGCTCATTGACCTGCGCCAAGAGGTGAACCCCTGGCGCGACTTCGGCCTGCTCGGTTTCGCGCTCGACCCGCACTTTCATGAAAACGGCTACGTCTACCTCCTCTACACGGTGGACTATCACCACGTCCAGTTCTTCGGCACGCCCCAGTACAACCCCGCCACCAACAACATCTTCGTCAACACCATCGGCCGGCTCACGCGCTACACCGCCCGGGCCTCGGACGGTCTCCGCACTGTTGACCCCGCCACCCGGCTTGTGCTCATCGGCGAAACCCGCCAGACCGGGCTCCCCGTCTGCCACCAGTCGCACAGCGTGGGATCGCTCGCCTTCGCGCAAGACGGCACCCTCCTGCTCAGCAACGGCGACGGCGCCAGTTACGAAACCTCCGACGACGGCGGCCCGATCTCGGGCGCGAGCAACACCGCCCTCGCCGAAGGAATCATCACGCCCACCGAGGATGTCGGTGCCTACCGCGCCCAGTTGATCAACTCGATGTCCGGCAAGATCCTCCGGGTCGATCCGGCCACAGGTGACGGCATCGCGAGTAATCCCTACTTTGATGCCGCGGCTCCCCGCGCGCCACGCTCGCGCGTCTGGTCGCTCGGCCTCCGCAACCCCTTCCGTTTCAGCATCAAGCCCGGCAGCGGCAGCACCCTCGCGGCCGACGGCAACCCCGGCGAGTGCTGGATCGGCGACGTCGGATGGAACACCCGCGAGGAACTGAACGTCGCCCGCGGGCCCGGTGTCAACTTCGGTTGGCCCCACTATGAAGGGCTGACGCCCCAGTTTGATTATGACTTCGCCCCCGCCTTCAACCGCGATGCCCCGAACCCGCTCTTCGGCATCGGCGCCTGCACCCAGCCCTTCCTCGGCTTCCGCGACCTGCTCGTGCAGGCCACGCTGAACCCGCCCTCATGGCCAAACCCCTGCAACACCTCGGTGCAGATCCCCGCCGCGCTCCAGACATTCATGCACACCCGCCCCGTGCTTGATTGGCGCCACGGCACGGGCCCCGCCCGCACCGGCACCTTCGCCGGCGGCATCGCCACCACGTCCACTCTTGGCACACCCGGCTGCCCCGTCGCGGGCGTGAGTTTCGGCGGCAACTCCGCGACCGGCGGCGTCTGGTACACCGCAAGCCACTTCCCCGCCCCATATCAAGGGACCTACTTCTTTGCGGATTTCGTCGCTGGCTGGTTGCGCGTCCTTCGCGTCGGACCCACGGGCGAGCCGCAAAGCGTTGAGCTCTTCAGCGATGACGTCGGTTCGGCGGTCTGCTTCGCCGTGAACCCGGCGGATGGAATGCTCTACTACGTCAACTACGACGAGCAGGGCCAGGCCGTCGTCCGCCGCATCCGCCGCAGTGTGGACCTTCCCCCCGTCGTTCAGGCCTCCGCCGCGCCCCCCTTCGGACCCCTACCTCTCTCGGTCGGGTTCTCTGCCCTTGGCACCACCGATCCTGAAGGGCTCGGGCTCGTGTACACCTGGGACTTTGGCGATGGTTCACCCACCGCCAGCGGCATCACCTTCAACCACACGTATTCCGGCCAGCGCGATATCACACCGCAAGGCACGATCATCGCTCGCGTCCTTGGACTCTCACCCCCGGGCCCCACCGGCGGCGGCAACCCAGACCCAGAGATCATCCGCGATGGCGACCGCCCACCCGTCGGCAGCGACGAGAGTTCTCGACAGTTTGACACCTTCCATTCCGGCGATCAGGGCACGGACGACTGGCTCGGGTACGAGTTCACGACGCCGTGGCGATTCGACGAGTTGCAACTTCAAGAGGGCCGCCACTTCGTCAATGGCGGTTGGTGGACCGACCTGCGCGTTGAGTACCGCAGCGCGGGCGTCTGGTCATCCGTCGCGGGTCTCTCCATCACCCCCGCCTACTCCGGCAACAACGGCGTGAGCTTCGAGTCCTTCCGCCTCACCTTCACCCAGACCCCGCCCGCCGAGGCCATTCGCATCCGAGGCACGCCCGGCGGCAGCGCGGGCTTTGTCAGTGTCGCCGAACTCCGCGCCATCGCCGAGCCCGCGCTGCCGTCGACCACTCCCCAGCGCTTTGACGCGACCCTGACCGTCGTGGACGCAGGCGGCAACACCGTCACGCGGTCCTTCCTGATTTCCGCCAACAACACCCCCCGGGGCATCTCGATCACCGCACCCCTCGACGGCCAGACCTACGCCATGCCCGGCCCCGCGTTCTTCCAGCCCCTGCTCGCCACCATCGAGGACGACGAGCACTCCCCCGCCGAGCTTGCCTGCGCCTGGCAGACCATCCTCCATCACAACGAACACAACCACCCCGAGACACCCGACCCTCTCTGCGCCACCCAGTCGCTCATCACCCCGCTCGGGTGCGATGGCGAAACCTATTTCTTCGAGTTCCGTCTCACCGTCACCGACGCGGCGGGACTCTCAACCGTCCAGTCGTCCTTCATCTATCCGCGCTGCTGCTCGGTCGATTTCAACAACGACGGGTTCGTCGAGCCCGGCGACCTTGACGAGTTCATCACCGCTTACTTCAGCGATGACCCCGCCGAACGCGAACGGACGGACTTCAACAACGACGGGCTGGTCGAACCCGGTGACCTCGACGAGTTCATCACTGCCTACTTCGACGGGTGTTGATCTCAATCCCGGCCCGTGAGCGCGAACCGGGACATGATCTCATGAACGGCCCCTTCCCGGGTCAGCACACTGCGCACGAGCGCCACTTCCCCGACCGCCATGGCGCCAAGAGCGACCTCGAGCGCAAACGCCCGCGGCCGCTCCACCGTGGCGATGGTCTTGGCATCCTGCGGAAACCGGCAGAGTGTCAGATGCGGCACAAAGCCCGACCCTGATGCCCCTCTGACCAGGCGCGAAGCCAGCCGCTTCTGCAGTTCAAGCAGCCCGGATGGGGCCGTGGTCATCGCCGCGAGCAGCCGCGCCGGTGCCCGATCGGGCGGCACAGGAATCGTCGAAAGACCCGTGATCTCGAGTTCAAAGGGCCGGATCCCCGCGCACCCCTTCTGCACGGATTCCTCGATCGTGCGCACCTCCTTCGCAGGCGTCTCCCCGATGTACGCCAGCGTCAGGTGTACCTGATCAATCGGCGAAACGCGATGCTCCGGCAGGCCCAGCCCCGGCAGCAGCGCGAGCAGTGCCTCCGCGAGGGGCCGCTCCGGATAGATGGCCGCGAAGAGCCGCAGCGGCCCACCGTGTCTCCGCCCCATGGGTTCACCCTTCAGCCCTTCGAACCGGTCGCCGCCCGCGCGATGGCATCAAGGTCGCCCTCCATGCACTTTCGCATCGGCTTGAGCATCAGGAACGAGAGCGGCGACATGATCTTGGCCATCAGCGACTCCGCCGTGGCATCAAAGCACACCTTGAGCATCGTCGCGCCCCCCTCGGCCACACACTCAAAACGCGTCTTGAAGCGCATCCCGCAGGATGTCCCCCCGAGCGCAAACACCCGGCCCGGTTCCCACTCAACGACCTCCATCGTCTCCGTCGCCTCGCGCCCGAACATCACGCGCGTCTCTTTGAATCGATACCCCTTCCCCACCGGCCCCGGTGTCAGCACCTCCACCCGCGTGATCGCCGGGACAATCCCCGCCGCGTTCGGGAAGTCGGTACAACGGTCAAAGACCACGCTCGTCGGCGCCTCGATGCGCCTGTTCAGCAGGAGTTGGGGCATCGTTCATCATAACCTCATCGCAGGCACCCGCCGCGTGCCGCATCCCCCCGCTCTGCCAAGCCGCCCCGAGTATCCTGCCCCATGGTCATCCGCGAAGACCCCCACATCGACATCTCGACGCCCACCGGCCCCATGCGGACGTACCTCTACCGCCCCGCCGCGCCAGGCCGCTATCCCGGCGTCGTCTTCTTCAGCGAGATCTTCCAGGTCACCGGCCCGATCCGCCGCCAGGCCGCGATCCTTGCCGGTCACGGCTTCGTCGTCGCTGTCCCCGAGATCTTCCACGATCTTGAGACCCCCGGCTGCGTCCTCGCCTACGACACTCCAGGCGCCGACCGTGGCAACGCCGACAAAGTCGGCAAACCCGTCGCGGCCTATGACGACGATGCCCGCGCTGCCGTCGCGGCCCTCGCCGCCCACGATGGGTGTACCGGCAAGGTCGGCGTCATGGGCATCTGCATCGGTGGGCACCTGAGTTTCCGCGCCGCCATGAACCCCGCCGTGCAGGCCGGCGTCTGCTTCTACGCGACCGACATCCACACGGGCTCGCTCGGCAAGGGGGGCGACGACACGCTCGCGCGCATCCGCGCCGGCGAGCTCCGCTGCGAAATGTTCATGGCCTGGGGACGTCAGGATCCGCACATCCCCCACGAGGGGCGCCGCCTGATCTACGACACCATGTCCGCCGCGAACGCCAACTTCAGTTGGCTCGAGTTCAACGCCGCCCACGCCTTCCTGCGCGACGAGGGCGCACGCTACAACCCTGAGCTCGCGCGCCAGTGCTATGGCCTCGTGGCGGACATGCTCCGCCGCCGCCTCGCCGAAGGAGATACCGGCGGGCCCGTGGTGCAGTGACGGCCGCGCCTTCGCGCACCCGCCCGGTCCCCCCCCTCCCCCCGTCCCCGCATTACGAGCGACCCGGGAACAAGGTTAAGCCGCGTAAATTTGTTATAGAGATATCGGAAGAGCACACGGCAGGACTAC
>JBQTIJ010000422.1:0-10351 GCA_052388255.1 Phycisphaerales bacterium | reverse complement strand
TGTAGACCGCGACCGGCCCGGGGTTGAAGGTGTGCTTGAGATCAAACTCAACCTGGAAGTCCTCATTGTCCGCAAGGCGCGAGTTGATGTAGTCGTAATCAGAGAGCCGGACCACAATGTGCACCTCGGGCGCGACGGTCTCCATCGTCAGGTTGCGCCAACCGCCGACGCTCCCGGTCCAGACGCGCTCGTCGCGGCTGGTGCTGATGTACCCGGCGATGCCGTCGAACATCACGCGCTGGGGGATCGGCAGCGTTGCCGGGTCGGTCCCTGCCGCGACTTTTTCGCGGGCGTCACGACGCTGATCAAACCCCGTCGCGGCGCGATCGCGAATGCCACGACCGCCGACCGGGGGCGGTGGCTCAACGAGGACCCACGCACCCTTGAGTTTGGACTTGGCCTCCTGATACTCCTCCTCGGTCTTGGGCATCCACTGAACGGGCCCGCGCACCGGGCCCTTGGTGCCGCTGGTCCATGAGAGTGTCGTGAACTGCAACTCGCGCACGCTCCGCCACTCCCGTGAATCGGACGTCGCGCCAGCACGGGGGCGCGGGGCATCGGGCATGAACACCTTGCCGGAGGACGGGCCGCGGTCAAAGCCGACGCCCACGGTCCCCCACTGCTCAAGGCGGGCGTTCGAGAGTCCCCATCGGGTGTACTGGCCCATGGCCCAGTCGTTGGCACGCTTGGCCGCACTTGAGCCGGTCAGCCGGGGCCCGATCTCGGTGGCGATATAGGTCATGTGCTCCATGACCTTGCTCCGATCGCGCCCCTCCTTGACGATCGCCGCGAGGACGGCAGGATCACCCATAGGGACATCCGGCGGCTCGACCTCCTTGCCATCGATGATGGCGACTGTTCGCGTCGCGGCTCCGTAGGCGAGGGCCGCCGGTGGGGTGGAGGGGGGAGGAGTTGAGGGTGCCCCGACCCCGGAGGCCGATTCGGTGTTGACGGTGCCCGAGGGCGAGCAGCCGGCGCCCCACACGCTGAGGGCCAACCCGGCGAGGCCGAGCAGGGTTCCCACAGTGGAGATCGACGTGCGTTGAGTGCGGGTGGACATTGGGAGGCCCCTTCGTTGGAGTCAGGAAGGCGAGGTTCGCGTGGATGACTGGATGCAGCGCGAGGGATAGAGGATACCGCGCCCCCTTGAACCGGTTTCAGGGGTTCAGGAAGGGTGGCCGGCTACTCGCCGGGGATGTATGAGATTGCACCCTCCCAAGGGGAGGAGGCGCTGGCATACAGCCGACGGGGAATCCGGCCGGCGAGGTATGACCCGCGCCCCGCGAGGCAGGCATTCCGCATGGCCGTGGCCATGAGCACCGGATCGGCCGCGTGGGAGATGGCCGTATTGAGAAGCACCCCATCAGCGCCGGTTTCCATGGCGATAGCCACATCACTGGCGGACCCGACACCGGCATCGACGATGACTGGAAACGATGGGTCGCCCTGCTTGAGGAGTTCAAGGCAGAGCAAAATGTTGTTGCGGTTGAGGACGCCTTGGCCGGAGCCGATGGGCGATCCCGCAGGCATGACACTGGTGGCACCCGCCTCTTTGATACGGAGGGCTGCGATGGGATCATCGCTCGTGTACGCGAGTACCTGAAACCCATCGGCGACAAGTTCGCGGCAGGCCTGCACCGTCCCGATCGGATCCGGGAGGAGGGTCTTCTTGTCGCCAAGAACTTCGAGCTTGACCCACCCCGCGCCGGGGTTGTTGAGCTGCGAAAGCAACTCACGGCCCAGCCGGGCGACCCGGATCGCGTCGTCAGCGCAGAAGCACCCGGCGGTGTTGGGGAGAATCGTGAGACGCGAAAGATCGAGCGCGTCGAGGAGGGACTTGCCCTCAGCGTTGTAGAGCCGCTCGCGCCGGACAGCGACGGTGATGACATCGGCACCGCTCGCGTCAATGGCGGAGCGCATCAGGTCATTGGTGGCATACTTGCCGGTGCCGACGACCAGGCGGCTGCGAAGCGTCCGGCCACCCACGACAAGCGGTGCGGCGGGATCGATGCGGGGTTGAACGGGTTTGGTTTCGGTGGTGGGCACGGTGATCTAAAAGGGCGAGAGGGCTTCAGCCACCTCCGACAAGGGCCACGACCTCGACGGCATCGCCTTCTTTCAGGGCGGTGGTCTCATGGCGGGGGCGGGGTACAAGGGTGCGGTTGACCTCGACGGCACAAACGGCCTTCGCCAGCCCGATGGCTTGGAGCAGTGCCGGGACGTTGGCCCCTTCAGGAAGCTCGTGCGGATGTCCGTTGACCGTCACCTTCATGATCGGGAGGTTATGCGTCACCCCCGTGCATCCATCGGCCGAAGCCGTGGTACAAGGCCGCATGGATGGACCGACGAGTCAAAGGCCGGTGCTGGCCCGGGTAGGGCCCGAAGCGAGGATTCCTGCCCAAACTTCCGCCCTCCGGCGGGTGCTTCGCTGGACGCTATTACTGGTTCTGGGGCTCGCGCTCGCCGGGGTCGGGGCAGCGGGCGCGTGGTACTACAACCGGACGCGCGCGTTGACCTTCAAGCAGGAGACTCCGGACGACGTCCTGCGGGCGGCGGTCGAAATGGTGAAGATGGGGCGGGCAGACCAACTGCCCACGCTCATCTATGCCGAGTCCATGGAGATGCGCGCGGTCCTCAACCGTCTGGGCGGATTGACCGGGTCCCTCCAAGGCCTCGCGGGCACGATCGCCGGGCGCTTCCCGGGCGAAGTAGCGCGGTACAAGGCCGAAGCGGAAGAAGCGGCAAAGTCAGAAAAGACTCGCTCCGTGGTCGATTCGATCCTGCAAGGCCAGCGCCCGGCGGCACTCAACGGCAACCCGCAGGAGCAGCAGAGCGCGTTCGAGCAGGCCGCGGTGCGCATCTTTGCCGATCCCTTCGGCTGGATCGAGAGCGGGAGCGAACGGCTCAGCACCGTGGAGGTCGATGACGAACGGGCGGCGATTCTCTTCGATGGCAGCCCGGTCGCGGGCGTCGGCCTGAGCATGCGCAAGGTGGCTGGCCGGTGGTTCATTGAGATCCCGACCAACCTGCCGGGCGTGAACCGATACATGCCGCAGACCAAGCACGAATGGGCCATCGTGGCCAACCTGATCAAGGTCCTTGACAATGCCGTGAAGGACCTTGATATTGAGGTCCGCGCCGGGCGCGTGGCGCGGATGGAGAACCTGGCCGAGAAAGTCGGCGAGATGGCCTTCGCGCCCGCCGCGATGGTCGCGATCGTGTACGCCAAGGAGATGGATGTCCGTAGTCGGCGTGAGCGCGCCTTGGGCGACTACCGCAAGCGTCAGAGCGCGTATCTCAAGGAGCGGATCGCAGCGGGAGCGGACGAGGGCACGCTCCGGCGCGTGGGCGAGGCTCTGGCCAAAGTCGCGACCGAGGAGCTCGACACCATCATCCGGGTTGACACGGCCGTTGTGAAGGGCGAAGGCACGAAGTCGCTGCCGAAGTTCGAACAGATGCCAACGCCCACGTTTGAAGCGACGGTTGAGCAATGGACCATGAACCGCGGCGCGAAGCTGCTGCTCGCGGCTCTGCCGGCGGAGCCCGAACTCACCGCCACGCTCGACCGGTTGGTTGCGCCCAAGTCCTCCGTGAATCGCCGGCGCTGATGGGGTGGCTGCACCGGCCCGCGGAGTACCCTCCGCCGTGGCACGCACCCCCTCCACCATGAACGTGCTCGGCGCGACCGCACCGGGCTTCTCGCTCCTTGATGCCTCGACGGGCCGCGTGGTCTCGCTGACGGACTTCGCCCGCCAGCCCGTGATGCTCGTGATGTTCATCTGCAATCACTGCCCGTTCGTCAAGCATGTCCGAGCGGAACTTGCCCGCCTCGGCCGCGACTACATCCCCCAAGGCGTCGCCGTCGTCGCCATCAGCAGCAACGACGCCGCGGCCTATCCCGACGATTCTCCGGAGCTCATGGCGGCCGAGGCAAAGGACGCGGGGTACACCTTTGCGTACCTCTATGACGGCGATCAGTCCGTGGCGAAGGCCTACCGAGCCGCGTGCACGCCGGACTTTTTCCTCTATGACCGGGCGCGGACTCTCGCTTATCGCGGGCAGCTTGATGACAGCCGCCCGAGCAAGTATCTCGATGGCAAGGTGGTCCCTGTGACCGGACGCGATCTGCGCGATGCGATCGAGGCCCTGCTGCGCGGCGAGCGGCCGAGACCGGACCAGAAGCCGTCCCTGGGGTGCAACATCAAATGGAAGCCGGGGAACGAGCCGCTGTACTACGGCGCGGGTGGCTGAACGGCCGGTTCAGGTGCGGACCGTTGCACATGGATCGCGTCGTTGATGCGGTCCTGCCGTGCCTCGATCTTGCGCTGGCGGATCAGTTCCAGCATCGCGAGGAAGAGGCCGATCATCTCTGAGCGTGTCCGCCCGCGGAAGAGCTCGCGGAACTCGATGCCCGCGGGGGCACCCTCTCGCTCGCGCTGAAGGCGATCGAGGATGTCCGCCGCGTGGAGCTCGATCGGCGTCTCGTCGTCGGTGACAAGGTGCTCGCCCACGCGCGAGAAGTCGACGGTTTCCATGATCCCCGCAAACGCGCGGGTGAGGTCAGTGATGTCGAGATCATCGAGATCCAGATCGACCTCGGCATCGTCGGCCTCGGGGGAATCGGAGACCACCGCGCCGCCGCCTGGAAATCGCTTCTCCCATTCGGCGTATCGGCGGTCAAGGGTGGCCGCGGCGTCGCGGAAGCGTTTGTAGGCAAGGAGTTGACGAACAAGGTCAGCACGCGGGTCCTCGGTCTCACCGGGGATGGGCGCTGTCGCGTCGGCGGCCGGGTCGGTCGCGCCCTCGGCCCGCGGCATCAGCATGCGCGACTTGATCTCCATCAGTGTCGCGGCCATGACGAGGAACTCGCCCGCAAGCTCGATATCGATGTGATCGACACCGGCGGCGGCGAGGGTGGCCATGTACTGCTCGGCGATCCGCGAAATGGGGATGTCGGTGATCTCGACCTCGTTCTTGCGGATGAGGTGCAGGAGGAGATCGAGGGGTCCCTCGAAGGCGGCAAGCCGGATTTGGACATCGTCAAGGGGCATGGAGGGCGGTCGAGTCTACGCTTGGAATGTGACGGTATTCCGATCGCTCGGGCGACAAGTCGGCGCAAAGTCCATGGGCAACCGGCAGAGCGAGTTTGGCGAAGACGAACGCAACGCCGAGGCGGCGTTTGCGCAGCGCGTGTTGCTGGCCGAGGCGCGTGCGGTGCAGTCGCTCTCTGAAGGGTTGGGGGCCGGGTTCCACGAGGCCGTGACCATCGTCGCGCGGTGTGCGGAGGGCGAGGGGACCGTGCTTGTGACAGGGCTCGGCAAGTCCGGGCTCATCGGATCGAAGATCTCGGCCACGCTCGCCTCGCTGGGGATCACGTCACACTACGTCCACCCCTCGGAGGCCGCGCACGGCGACCTTGGCCGCTTTCGTCGGAGTGACGTGTGCATTGCGCTCTCCTTCTCGGGCGAGACCGACGAGGTGGTGAATCTTGCGGCCATCCTGCACCAGGATTCGATCCCGATCATCGCCATCACCCGCTCGGGGCTGCCCGGGGTGTCGTCGCTGCAGCGACTCGCGACCGTGACACTCGGGCTTGGACCGGTGCGCGAGGAGAGCGAGATATCTCCTGCCCCCACGCTGAGCACGACGGCCTCGCTCGCAATCGGCGATGCGCTGGCGCTCTGTGCCTCGCGCCGCCTTGGGTTCACCGATCGCGACTTTGCCCGACGTCACCCCGGCGGGGCGCTCGGCGGGCTGCTCCGGCCGGTGATCGAATCGCTCCGTTTCCGCGTGGGGACGAATCTCACCCCTGCACCGGACGATGCGACCCTCGAGCAAGCCCTGCGGATCGCGGAGGCGAACCAGCGCAGGCCCGGGGCGCTCCTGCTCGTGGCCCGCGCGACGGGTGTGCTGACGGGGGTGCTGACAGACGCCGATCTGCGCCGGGTCATTTTGCGCGACGTTGGCGCTCTGCGCCAGCCGGTGGCGGACTTTATGACACGGAACCCTGGCACGCTGAACGACACCGCGCTCTTGCGCGATGCTGTCATCATGGTGCGCGAGCATCGGCGTGATGAGATTCCTGTCGTTGACCCCGCGGGGAGGCCCGTGGGTGTGCTCGACGTGCAGGACCTCATCGCCATGCGGTTGGTCAAGGAGTGAGCATGGCGGCCCTTCCTGCGGACATCCGGCTCTTGGCTCTCGACGTTGACGGCGTGCTCTCTGATGGAGGGATCTTCGTCAACGACACCGGCGGCGAGTTCAAGAGGTTTGACGTGACCGACGGCCTGGGACTGCGGGCCTGGCAGCAGCTTGGGTTTGGAACGGCGATCATCACCGGCCGCACCGGCGACACGGTGCTGCATCGGGCGGCGCAGCTGCGGATCCCGCATGTGCTGCTCGGCTCGCGCGATAAGGCATCCTCACTCGCGGAACTTGTCACGCTCTCGGGGGTCTCTGCCGAGCATATCGCCTTCATCGGCGACGACTGGCCGGACCTCCCGGTGCTCCGGCGGGTCGGGTACCCCATGGCCGTGGGGAGCGCGGCGCCTGCCGTCAGGAAACTCGCGTCCTTCGTGACCACTCGCCCGGGCGGCCATGGAGCGGTTCGAGAGGCGATCGAACACCTCCTGCATGCCAAGGGGCTGCTGGGGCGTGCGGTGGCCCTGTACGATCCGCAGCATGTCCAGTAAGCCCCGACGAAGTCTGCTGAACCCTACGACCTTGCGTGTCGGCGCTGCGGGGGTCTTCCTCATCGGCGCTGGCTCGCTGGGCATCGTCGCGGTCTGGAACAGTGGGCAGCAGAAGAGGACACCCGCCAGCGGCGCCGCCGCCTCTGGGCCGCCCGTGGACGCGCCCGTGCTTGATGTCCGTGCCCAGGGGCTCAAGTCCGGCGGACGCGCCCAAGGCCAGCTCTTTGACCCCAAAGAACCTTCCCGGCTCCTCGGGCGGTTTGGTTGGGCCTCCTTTGACTCGAAGGGCACCGGCCAAGCCCGCGTGACCGCGCCGGAAGCGGTGGTATATCTCGGCCCTCGCATCGTCGCGGTCATGACCGCCGCCTCAGGGGAACTCACGCTCTCTTCCGCCAACCAGCCCGAATCCGGCACCCTCGAAGGAGGTGTTCCGATCCGGCTCTATGCTCGCGACGATGAGGACGCGACCATCGGCTTTGACCCTGCGGGCAGAGCCCCGTTGGCGCAGCTCTTTACGCCCGTCGTCACCTTCAACATCGCCCTTGGGGAACTCTCGCTTCCGGGTGAATTCCGGATCAGTTCACCCGGGGCGGAGCTTCGTGGCCGCGGGCTGCGGCTGCTTGGCAATCAGGTGGCGGCCAGGGTCGAACTCATTGAGCTCGACTCGGTCAGTTACGCCTGGGTTGACCCGTCCGTGAAGTCCTCGGGTCCTCGCGCTCGGCCAGCGCCCCTGAGCGCGGCGGCCGCGCCCGATGGCGAATCGATCGAGTCCTTCTATGTCGCCAGTGTGGGTGGTGGCGTCACGATCTCACGACTCTCGAGCGTTGTGCGGTCGGAGAGTGTCGAGGTGTTGATGCGGCTTGTGAACGGCCAGTTCGCGGCCGACGCCCTCGGGGGCGGCGTGGACCGCGCCCCCCGCCCCACGCCGCTCGGCGAGCCCGACAGCACGCCAGCGGTGCTGCGGGGCGCACTCACGGAGCTCTCTCGCCCACCGCCCCCCGGCAGTGAGCCGATTCCCGGCGAGCCGCAGTCTCTTGCGCAGGTCGGTGCGGAGCCGATCGTGATGCGTTGGAACGGCCCGCTCGTGGTCACGCCGGCCGACAGCCGACCTGCGGCGCTTCGGGATGAACAGATTGCAGCGCGGTTCATCGGCGGCACAACGGCTGATGAACATTCCGGCGGAGGCGTGGTGATCACCGATTCGTCGCTGATGGGAACGGCCCACGCAACGGAACTGGTCTACGGCGCGACCTCGCGCGAGATCACGCTCAAGGGGCGGGCTGCGCATGCAGCGGTGCTCTCGCAGGATGACCGGGGCCGGCTCGAGGCGGCGGCACTCACGCTGAACCTCGCCACCGGGCTCGGGCATGCGACGGGACCGGGTGCCTTCGCAGGGGTTAGGGGCGGACAGACCGAACGGGAGGTCACATTCAGCCGCGCGGCCGAGTTCCGGTTTGGGACCAAGTCCGGACAGATGACCGATGAGTTGAACGTCGTCGGGCTCACCGGCAATGTTCAGGGCCGCGATGGGAAAGGCACGCTTGCCGCAGAGCGGCTCGAGGCGACCTTCGCTCAGGTTGGCGGACTCAGCGGGGTCCTTACCCGAGTGAGTGCCCTCGGCGACGCCTCAGCGAGCAATGGTCCTGATCGACTCAAGGGCCAACGTCTTGACGTGACCTTCGACCCGCCGCCGCCGGGCAAGCGCGAGAGCGTTCTTCGCCAGGTGACGGCTGAGGGGCGTGTCGAGGGGATGCGGGGCGACACGAGCATCACGTGCGGGCTGCTCGAGGCGGAGATCACGCAGGGCCCCAAGGGCGAGCCGATCGTCGGCGATGTGCGGATCGACAGCGGGCTCGTCCTGCGCGACCGCGGGCTGATGGTGACGGCGACCGCCTGCCGCGGGAACGCGATCACTCAGCAGGCGGATCTCCTTGGCGAATCCGTGCGGATCGAGCGCGATGGGGGTGTGGTCTTCGGTACTCAAATGCGGCTCGACGGCAAGGCGCGTTCGCTCGAGGTCTTCGGCGAGGGGGGCCTTGATCTTGTTCGGGCCGGCACGGATGAGCGCGAGGTTCATGCCCGGTGGACGCGCTCGATGCGGGTCAATGATCTTGAAGGCCGGATGGACTGCGCTGGCGATGCGAGGGCGACCGCGAAACTCGGGCCGGACGAGACCGATGAGTTGAAGGCCCAGCGCGTGGTGCTGAACTTCACCCCCGGCTCAGCCGACAGTTCGAGTGTGGATCGTGAACTGCTCCGCGCGGAAGCCATCGGCGGATCGGAGGAAACGGTCGAGGGCCTTCCTGCCACGATCGAATCAAAACGCTACGCACCGGCGTCGAACGGCAACAACCCCGCAGAGCGGACCCTTGAGCGGGTCATGTTCATTCAGGGGGGGCGGATTGTCGGCGAGAATCTGGGCAAAGCCGAGCAGGCCCTTGCGGTTCTCCGCATCCCCACGCCGGGACGATTGCTGGTCGACGACAGACGAGTCGAAGGCAAGCCCGCAACGACGAACCCCGCGCCCGGCGTTCCCTCGGACCTCAGCGGCGGGCGGGGGACCACGCTCTTCCTTTGGGACCAGGCCCTGTCTTTCACCCGCGCGACAGGGTTGATCGACATGCGGAGCGGGGTGCGGGTTCTTCATCGGGAGAGGCCCGATGCGCCCGTGACGGCGCTCGATTGTGAACGGGTGGAGGCCGAGATTCGTGTGGCGGGTGATTCGAGCGCGGCGGTGCCCGCTGGGAGCCAGGTCGAGCTCCGGCGCGTGAGCGCCATCGGCGGCGCGGTCGTACGGAACGAGGGCAAACGGCTCGAGGCCGACCGCCTGAACTTCGACGCGCTCGCCAACACGCTCGAAGCGCTCGCGAACCCGGACCGACGGGTCACCTACTTCGATCCTGCCCAGGCGGCGCCGACCTCAGCGGAGCGGCTTTACTGGAACCTCCGCACCGGTCGCGTGACGGTTGAACGCCCCACGCCGATCACGGTGCCGCGATGACCTTCGCATCCCCACCACCGCCGATCGATGCCCGGCCACCCGTGTCCGCGTCTGCGACCTGCCGGATCAAGGTCTTGGCCAGCGGAAGCGCCGGCAACTGCACCGTTGTCCAGACCACGGCCCGCGGCCGACGGACCACACTGCTCATCGACCTTGGGCTCTCGCCCCGGCGCACCGTTCGTGAGCTCGACACGATCGGGCTTGGCCTTGCGGATATCGACGCGGTGCTCATGACCCACCTCGATATAGACCATTGCCATGGTGGGTGGTCCCCCGCCGCAGGGAAAGTCTCGCGGCTCCCCATCACCACGCGGGTATATCTCCCGCGGAGTCATGTCGGCCGAGCGACCCGCGCCATGTTCAATGGCGGTCGTGTGGAGGGTTTCAAGGGTGACTTTGAAACGGCGCAGGGCCTGTGCATCTCCCCCACCATGCTCCGCCATGATGCCCTCGGCACCGCAGCCTTTCGCATCGCGCTCGCGGGCGGCACGCTCGGTTTCGCCACCGACGTCGGGCGCGCGAGTGAGACTCTCATTGAACACCTGCGATTCGTGGACGTCCTGGCCATCGAGAGCAACTACTGCCCGGAGATGCAGGCGGCCAGCAACCGGCCGGCGCAGCTCAAGGCCCGCATCATGGGCGGGAGCGGCCACCTGTC
>JBQTIJ010000421.1:0-5202 GCA_052388255.1 Phycisphaerales bacterium | reverse complement strand
CGGAATCCAATCGAACCGTCTCGGGCCGCTCAACGCAAGTGGGGGGGTACTTCGCCCTGATCCTCGCGGCGTTCGACTGCCGCGGGCGGCAGCGGAGCGGGGCGGGCTTGCCGGGCTGTCATGCTCCCCACGCGCGGGTCATCGCCCGTGGTGGCGAGATCATGGACCGCCGGCGTGGGGAATGAGCCGATCGGCCAGACGCGGTGCGACTGAACGTAATATGGCTCGAGCGTCCGCGTGCGCAGCACAATCGTAACACACTGGTCAACCACCGTCCGGCCCGTCTCCGCGGCTGAAGTGGGGGGCGTATAGGCCGCGACGGGGGCAAAGATATCGACGGTGGCCGTGTCGCCCCGGACCCACACGCGCCCGATGTGGTAGCAGGGGAGATCGTGGTTCCCCTCCATGACGGGCGAGGCGGACTTGGCCACAAGGGCGCAGATGCGGTTGGCGACATCGCCCCGTGTGCCCACGGGCAGATTGATGGTGAAGGGCTGCTCGGTGATGCGACCGAGGAAGGCCTCGCCGTTGGGCGGGTAGCGATCGACCACCCACTTGACCGCCGTGGCGATCGCCTCTGGGATGGGCGGGTTGTTCGGGTTGTCGGAGACGGGCGTGGCACCTTCGATCGGCTCAACACTGTGGTGCGCAAGGCAACCGCCAAGCCCGCTGAGCAGGCCCATGCTCAGCAGCACGCTGAACCCGGCCCGGGCGCTGGAACGAAGGCAAGGATGGAGACGGCCGCTGCGAGAGGTGTGCTTGACCACGGGAAAGCTCCGAAGGAAGGGGGAGTTTAGCGGCCAGAACGACCCGCTGGGAGCAGCGCGTCTGCATTGGGGGGCGATCAGCGCTGCAAGGCGCGACCGCGGGCCGGGAAGGTGCGGGTGCGGGGGGAATCGGGCCGATGGTGACCCGAGGATGAATGAACGGTCACCGGGCCCTTTGGCCCTGAGCCGATATAGAGTGTAACGTGCCCATGAACAACGACGCCTTCCCGCTACCCGAGTTCTCACAGCCTCCCGATGGGCGAAGCAACGGCCCGGGGCCTGAGTCGGCATGGGGGCCGGGTGCGGTGGGGGGCGGGGGGACCGGGGGGGAGTCCGTCCGTCAGCCGCGGGGGAGGGGGCCGGCTGATCCTGGCTCGCGGCTGGCCGCGCGGGTGGCGTGGATCCTCGCGCTCGTACTCATCGTGTTGACGGTGGTGGTGCAGCAGTCCTCAAAGGAAGAGGCCGCGCCGACGGTGGCGGTTGGGTCTGTCGCGGCGGTCGAGTTTGATGAGGTGCAACTGCTCTCCAAGATCCTGCTGAAGGTGCAGGAACTGACGGGCCAGCGTGATGCCAACGTAGCCGAGTTCTATATCGATGCCATGGACGGCGCGGCCCGGGCGGAGGAGTCGCGCGTCCGCTTGGCGATGGTGATCGGAGCCGCGCTCGGCCCGGAGGCCGCGCTGAGGCGGATCGACCTGCTCGAGGCCGAGCCCGCCCCGGAGTCAGAGTCCGCAGGCACGGCGAACGCTCCGCCCTGGGGCAGGCGCCCGCTGAAGAGTGACTCGCCGCTGCGGGGGGATCTTGAGTATCTCCGCCATGTGTATGAAGCCGACGATGGCGGCGCGCTGGTGGCGGCGGAGGGTGAGTGGCTTACGAGCCGGCATGGGTTCTATGCCCGGGCCCTGTTGCTTCAGGGGACGAGTGCCGGCGACCCGGCGCGCAAGGAGGTCTTTGGTGGTGGCGCTGCGCTCATGGCCTTCTTGCTATTGGTAGGTGGGGGCGTGCTTCTTATCTTCGTGGCGGGGTTCGCCATGGCGATCGTGGCGGCGATCATGCTCTTCCAGGGCAAGGTGCGGCCCGCGCTTGTCCCCCCGGGGCCGGGCGGGAGCGTGCCGATCGAGACGCTGGTGGTCTTCATTGTCGGCTTCCTCGGCCTGCACTTTGCACTCGACCTTCTGCTCCCCGCGCTCGGGCTTGAGCCCGGCACGGCCCGGACCGTCGCGCTCCTTTCGCAATGGGTGCTCGCGCTCGTCATCTTCTATCCGCTCCTCCGCGGCGTCTCCTGGGCCGAGACACGCCGGATGTTCGGCCTGCACGCCGGGCGCGGCGTCTTTCGCGAGATCGGTGCGGGCGTGGGTGGGTATCTGGCATCGATCCCGGTCTTTGTCGTCGGCGTGGTCTGCGCGATGGTGCTGATCCTCACCATCGCGGCGGTCAAGGCCGGGCTTGGGTACCCGGAGGATCCGCCGATCCGCAGCCCGCTGGCGGACCTCTTCTCGGGCTCGTCGGTCCTGACGCTGCTGGTGCTGGCGAGTCTGACGATGGTGTGGGCGCCCCTGGTCGAGGAGACGGTCTTTCGCGGTGCGCTGCTGCGCCAACTGGGGACGCGGTTCGGCTGGGTCTGGTGCGCGGTGCTCTCGGCCCTTGCCTTTGCGCTCATGCACAACTATCACCCTGCGCAGCTCATCCCGATCTTCATCCTTGGGTGCAGTTTCGCCGCCATGCGCGTGTGGCGCGGCTCGCTGATCGCGAGCATCACGGGTCACTGCCTTCACAACTCAATGGTGACGATCTTGCTGATCGGCTTTATTACGTTGCTCAAGTAACTCGTGATTCGGAGAATCGCATGGACGGCATGAGGGTGCGGACGGGGGCGGAGATCGAGGCCGACAAGCAGGCCCTGCGCGGGCAGATGCGCGCGGCCCTCGCGGCCATGACCGACGACGGCCGCCGGGCCGGTGCCGCGCGGGCGTGCCGGTCGATCGCGCAGAGCCCGACCTGGGCCCGCAGCAGCACCATCCTCGCCTTCGCGCCACTCCCCTTTGAGATCGATATCTCCGCCCTCGTCAAGGTCGCAATCGAGGGTGGTGCACGGGTGTGCATGCCGCGGGTCGATTGGGCCCGGGGGATCTTTGAGCCGGTGCGGGTGACCGACCCCGCGCGCGACCTGATGCCCGACCGCCACGGCCTGCTGAACCCGGCCCCGAACCTTGAGCCCGTCCCCGTGGGCGAGCTTGACCTCGCGCTGGTGCCGGGCCTGGCCTTCGAGTTCACCGGCCCGCGGCTGGGGCGCGGGGGCGGCTTCTATGACCGCCTGCTGAGCGACCCCGCGCTCCGGGCCGAGACGGTGGGGGTCTGCTTTGCGGAACAGATCGTGGCCCCACTGGTGATCCCGCGGGCGGAGCATGATCGGCCGGTGCGGTGTGTGGTGGCGGGGTGAGGACACCTCTGCTGGCACGGGCACGGGCGTGCCTGCGCTTCCGCTGGACTCTGGCGTATAGTGCGGGTGTTGGTGCAGCCGAGTCTCCGTCCGATGGCGGGGAGCGGGGGACCCAGTGCCGCGTGACCATGCGGCGGGGGCGTAGGGGTTCGATCACCCCAGGCCACTTTCAAGGCCCAGCCCGACAGCTAACCCCGTAGGCATGTGAAAGGGCACGACGCTGAGCCGTCCTGTGGTTTGGTCCCGGGCTCCCGTTCGTGCGAAGTGACGGCACTGCCAGCGCGGCCAGGACCGCGTGGGGTCAGGATGCCGCCGCATGATGGAGCGGGCGATGGCTACTGACGCAGGCGGGACGGGTGGGCCGGAGGATCTTGGTCGGGAACTGAATCCGCCGCGGGTGGGGCTCTCCCGATGGCGGCGGGCGATCGTGGCGGTGGGGCGGGTGGCGACGTGGGCGGTGATGGCGCCGCCGCGGGCGGGGGTGAATGCGTGGTCACGGCTGCGGCCGTCGCAGCAACTGGTGGTGGGGTTTGCGCTGTACGCCTTGATCGGGACGGCGCTCTTGTGGACACCGGCGGCGCAGCAGAAGCCGGCGCGGGTGATTGACCACCTCTTCAGCGCGGTGAGCGCGATTTCGACGACCGGGCTTACGACGCTGAGCGTGGCGGACAACTACACGCTCTTTGGTGAGGTGGTGCTGCTGGGGATGTTCCAAGTTGGCGGAGTGGGGTTCATGACGCTTTCGTCGCTGGTGATCCTTGCGCGAGGGCGGGCGCTGGCGGAATCGCGGCTGGGGGTGCTGCGGGCGGGCTTCGCGGTTCCACATTACTTTGTCATGCAGCACTTTCTGGTGCATGTGGTGGTGTTCACGGCGATCTGCGAGCTGGTGGGTGCGCTGGCGCTCTGGTGGCGCTTCAGCGCTCTCGGCGTGGATCGGCCGCTGTGGTCGGCGGTGTTTCACTCCGTGTCGGCCTTTTCGACGGCGGGTTTCGGGCTGAGCAACAGCAACATGGAGGCGTTCGCGAAGGACTGGGTGGTGAACGTGGTGGTCGGCGGTCTGTCTTATCTCGGGGCGATCGGCTTCATCGTGGCGCAGGACGTGTGGTACTCGATCAAGCTGCGCGAACGGATGCTGACGTTCACATCAAAGGTGATCCTGTGGATGACGGGGGCGGTGCTGGTTGTGGGGACGACGATTCTGTACTTCGGGGAGCCGACGGTGCGGGGGCTTTCGCCGGGGGATCGGCTGCTGGCGAGCGGCTTTCAGGTGATGACCGCGTCCACCACGGCGGGGTTCAACACCATTCCGATCGGGGCGATGTCGGCCCCCGCGCTGGTGGTGGTGATGCTGGCGATGCTGATCGGAGCATCGCCAAGCGGGACGGGCGGGGGCATCAAGACGACGAGCGTGTCGGCGATCCTCGGGAACCTGATGAGCGTGCTACGGGGCCGGACGGGCGTGGTGTGGATGGGGCATGAGGTGCCGCTGGCGCGCGTGCTGAACGCCTTCGCGGCGACATCGCTCTACCTGATCGGGCTGTGCCTCGGAGTGCTGGTGCTCTGCCTCGTGGAGGCAAAGCCCTTCCTCGCGCTGGTGTTTGAGGCGGCGAGCGCGATCGGCACGGTGGGGCTCTCGATGGGAATCACGGGAGACCTGACCGACGCCGGGAAGCTGACGGTGGTGGCGCTGATGTTTGCAGGAAGGTGCGGGCCGCTGACGATCGGGCTGGCGCTGCTGCGGCCAGCGACGTCCAGCGGCGAGCGGCCGCGCGACGACCTTGCGGTTTGAGGTGGGGGTGGTCTTGACCCCATCTTCGGTCCAGTTCGGATGAGAGCCGAGGACTCAACCGGCCGAGTTTGGCTGGCCGGTTCGAGCGAACGCCCTGGGGGCCAGGTTGCCCAGGGCGCTGTGAGGTCGATGCTCATTGTAATCCCGACGCCACTCTTCGATCGGCTGGCGGGCTTCTTCCAGCGACTCGAACCAGTGAATGTTCA
>JBQTIJ010000420.1:0-5474 GCA_052388255.1 Phycisphaerales bacterium | reverse complement strand
CCCGCCGCGCTCCGCATCTCTCGCCGCACCACCCCCGCCCGCGACCCGCCCCCCTGCTCACCCCCCGCGCCGCCACGGTCGCGCGGCTCTTCGCCGCCCCCGCGGAGCCCACCCCCATCCGCGCCCGTCTCATCACCGGCGCCAACCACCACAACTGGCAGTACACCAGCCGCGTCCACAAAGAGACGCTCGAAGCGACCGGTCGCTTCACCGTAGATATCACCGAATCCCCCGCCACGCTCTTCGCCGAATCCCAGAACATCGAGCCCTACGAAGTCTTCATCCTCGACTACAACGACGCCAAGCGATGGCCCACAGAAGCCGAGGCCCACTTCTCCGAGGCCGTGCGAAACGGCACCGGCGTCGTCGCCATCCACGCCGCCAACAACGCCTTTGAAGGGTGGGCCGAGTACGAGGAAATGCTCGCCCTGCTCTGGCGCAAGGGCGCCGGTCATGGCAGCTTCCACGCCTTCGATATCGTCCTCACCGGCTCAGACAACCCCATCACCAAAGGCCTCGACGCCATCAAGGCCCACCCAGACGAACTCTACCACGGCCTGACCAACCCCCGCAGCGCCAAGTACACCCTCCTCGCCCGCGCCGTCTCAGACCGGGCCAAGGGTGGCACCGGCAACGCCGAGCCCATGGCCATCGCACGCGAGTTCGGCAAAGGCCGTGTCTTCGCCACCATGCTCGGTCATGTCTGGAAGGACAGCGACGAGACCAAGCCCTCCGTGCACTCAACCGGCTTCCGCACCCTACTCGCCCGCGGCTGCGAGTGGGCCGCCACCGGTGCCGTCACCATCTCCGGCCCCGTGGTCGATACCCGAACCCACAACACCCTCTCCCCTGCGGAAGAGACAGACGGTTACAAGCTCCTCTTCGACGGCCGCTCATCTCAGTTCCGTGCCTTCAAGGGCCGCGGCATGCCCGAGAAGGGCTGGATCATCGACAACGGCGAACTCGTTCACACCCGCCAAGGCGGCGGCGGAGACATCGTCACCATCGGCCAATACAGCGACTTTGAGTTGCGGCTTGATTGGAAAGTCGAGAAGGGCGGCAACAGCGGCGTCATTTATCGCTGCACCGAGGACCACACCTACCCCTGGGAGACCGGCCCGGAGATGCAGATCCTCGACGATGCCAACCACAAGGACGGCAAAAAGCCCGCCACCCGCGCAGGCACGCTCTACGACCTCCTCCCCTGCGAGCAGGATGTTTCGCGCCCCGCCGGCGAGTGGAACTCCGCCGCGCTCATCGTCCGCGGCTCCCGCATCCAGCACTGGCTCAACGGCTTCAAGGTCGTCGATGTCGATACCGCCGGAGCGACCTATCTGGCCGCGCACAAAGCCAGCAAGTGGCCCGGCATGAAGGACTTCAACACCAAGCCAGAGGGCCACATCGCTCTCCAAGACCACGGTGACGAGGTCCGCTTCCGCAACATCAAGATCCGCGTTCTCAAGCCCGAGTGAGCGTGAACCCCAACCGTGCTCGCCAGGAGTGCTCGCCGAGAGCGCTCGCTACCCTCGTTCATGCCCCTCGACCCCGCCACCGACATCGCGCCGACCTCCGCCCTTGACCGTCGCCAGTTCATCGCCGCCGCGGGCGGTCTCGCGGCTGTTTCGCTCTTCCCCAGCATCCTCCCCGCCGCGCCCGTCCTTGCTGAGCCATTGAACATCGGCGTGATCGGTGTCGGCCGCCAGGGCCGAGCCATTCTCACCGAACTGGCCCGCTTTGAGAGCGTCAAGGTCGTCGCGGTCTGCGAGAGTGATCCGCAGCGGCTCGAAAGCGCCAAGGGCCGCGCCGCAGGCGCCGAGGCCTTCGCTGACCATCGCGCCATGCTCGAGAAAGCCAAGGGCCTCGCGGCGGTCATCGTCGCCACTCCCACCCACCAGCACAAGCAGCCCGCCCTCGACGCGCTCGCCGCGGGCAAACACGTTTATTGCGAGGCCCCACTCGCCCACACGCTCGATGATGCCCGCGCCATCGCCCGGGCCGCGAGCGCCGCCAAGGTCACCTTCGCCGTCGGCCACGAGGGCCGCAGCAACCCGGTCTACGGCCTTGCCCGCTCCTTCTTCCGCACCGACGCCTTCAAGGACATGGTCAGCATGCGCACCTCCTTCGCGCAGAAGACCTCCTGGCGCGTCGCCGCCAGCGACCCCTCGCGTGAGGCCGCCCTCAACTGGCGCTTGGACAAGGCCCTTTCCACCGGCCTCCTTGGCGAAGTCGCCTCTCACCAGATCGACGTTGTCCACTGGTACCGCGGCAAGCACCCCGTCAGCGTTCGCGCCAGCGGCTCCATCCGCTTGCACGCCGACGGACGCGAGCTCCCAGACACCGTCAACGCCGAGTTCACCTTTGAGGACGGAGCCGTCCTCTCCACCGCCGCCACCCTCGCCAACTCATTCGAAGGCAAGTACGAGCTCTTCCAGGGTTCCTCTTCCGCCATCAAACTCGGCTGGACGCACGGCTGGATGTTCAAGGAGAGCGACGCCCCCACCCAGGGTTGGGAGGTCTATGCCAACCGCCAGCAGTTCCACAACGATGTCGGCATCACCCTCATCGCCGACGCAACCCAGCTGGCAAGCCAGGGCAAACTCAAGGATGGCGTGGGCCTCCCCAACTCCTCGATCTACTACGCCCTCGAGAACTTCATCAAGGCGACCGCCACCGGCAAGCCCGGCGCCTGCAGCGCGGAGGATGGCTTCCGGACCATCGCCGTCACCCTCGCCGCCAACCGCGCCGCCGAGTCGGGCGCAGCCGTCGCCATCGACGCCGCCATGCTCAAGGCCTGACGCGGCCTGCCATCGCAGCGCGCCCGCCATCACCCTGCAAAAACACACAGACCGGCCCCGAAAGAGGCCGGTCTGCATGATGGAGTATCGCCAAAAGAACCCAGGGCTGTCCGACCGACCTCCCACTCAAGCGCGAGCGCCCGGGAGGAGTGTGGGCA
The DNA here is from genome assembly GCA_052388255.1 of Phycisphaerales bacterium. Taxonomy (GTDB): domain Bacteria; phylum Planctomycetota; class Phycisphaerae; order Phycisphaerales; family UBA1924; genus JAEUIX01. The sequence continues at coordinate 2,521 of JBQTIJ010000420.1, read as the reverse complement.
TCACCGCTCAGCGGCGACGACGCGCCACCAGCAGCCCGCCAAGGCCAAGGATGGCCACAGCGCCCGGCGTCGGGATGATCGAGACACCGCCATAGGTGGTGATCGCGAAGTCCGCGATGATCGGGAAGCGGCTGTTCTGAGCCCGCACACCGATGTTCGAGCCGCCGCCCAGGCCGTTGCCCGAGAGGTCCGCGCTGTTGTCGAAGAACTTCACGCCCGTCGAGAACCCGTTGAAGGTCGCCTCGTACGCCGCCGCCGCGCCGATCTCGCCCGGAGCGAAGTACGTGAAGGAGATGCTCGCCGTGGTGCCGGGGACGTAGGAAACCCCGATCGAGTTGAAGGAGAAGAAGGGGAGCGCGCCGCCGAAGAGCGCGATCTCACCGCCGCCGTTCACGCCGCCGTTGGTCTTCACGAGCATGAAGCCCTCGTCGGTGAAGGTCACGGGCATCCCGAAGTTCGGGCTCTCCATGTTGCCTTCGATGATCGTGCGGCGGTTGAAGACGGTGAAACCCGCCTCCTTAGCCGAGGGATTGTTGCTCCCCGCAGTCACGTTGATGGTCGTGTCGATCCGGAACGACTCGTTGTTCTGGAACGAGTACGGCGTCGCGCCGCCATCGTTCGAGAAGTGCGCCAGGTGCCGGTTCGCAAACCCGCCCGGCTCGCCCAGCGCAAACTGCTCGGCGATCGTGAGCTGGCCCAACCCAGGACGGGCGAACGCGCCAGCGCCAACCGGCGCGCCATCCACCGTCAGCACCGAGCCCGGAAGATCGTTGAAGTTCCGCATCACCATGCTGTACCCGTTGATCGAGCTGATTTGCCCAACCGCCGAGCCCGCAAGCGCGAACACCGCCATCGCCGACAGACAGATCTTGTTCATGTCCTTCTCCCTCGAATCTGAAACAAAGGTCACCCGGCTGACAACCGGGGGTGCTTCGCCGGAACGACACATCCGGCAAATGAAAGCGTTTCCATTGTGCCCGAGCGCCCCAACACTGGCAAGTAAAAAGCCCGACCACACCGCATTTCATGCTCGAAATGCGGTTATCGGACGCCAGGCGCCCCGCCGACCCGCGAACCCAGCCGCTCCAGCCCTCGCCGGGCCGTCCCATGCTCATGAAACAGCCGCCACAGCAGCCCGCTCCGGGCATTCTCGATCGCCAGGATCAGCGGCCCCTGATCGATCGCCACGAAGTCCGCCGCCACCCACCCAGTCTTCAGGTTGAACGAATCCGCAAACCCATACCCCGGCTTCCCGCGCCCCGGCCCGCTCTCCATCGCTTGCGAAGGGTCATGCCAAAGCCGATCGGTCGTTCCGCTCACTGCCAGCCCCCGATAGTGCCGTAACGCCGCCATCGCCGCCTCCGGCTCAAACATGATCGAACTCCCCGCCGCGTAGGGCGCGATCGTTCCGTCGCCCAGATTATCGCGAATGGCCTGCGTGTTCGCCACCGGGTAATCCATCTCAGCCGTCGCGCCGATCATCCGCACTGGCCGCGGGAAGAGCCCCGGCACCGCGTACCCGCTCTTCACATCGCTCGCGGAAAGCCCCCACGAATCCGGTCCGAACGTCGCGATCTTCCCTGAGTGCTCGATGGCGCGCTCGCGGTGCAGCCGCACCGTCCGTCGCGCGTTCTCCCACCAATCCACCCGCGCCCGCTCCTTCACGCCAAACGCCGCAGGGTCATCCGTCCCCATGTGGGCATAGTCGATGAAACAGTGGGCGAAGATCTGCACAAAGAGCGCGCCCGACCATGGAAACCAAACGACCGGCGTGCCGTCATCGAGCGCACCCACGCCCCTCCGCAGCCGGTAATAGGTCTCCGCAGGCAGCGGCCTCTTCTCCGCCGCCACCGCCAAAAAGGTCACCATCCGATGCTCGTCCCCGCTATCAATCCACGCGTACGGAAGCAGCCCCCCCGCGCCCGTCGGGTCGCTGAGCGAAGTGGGCTTCCACCCCAGCGTCACAAACCCTCGCTCATGCGGTTTCACCGTCGCCGGATCCGACACAAACGCGGCCCAATCCGCCTCGCGCAGCAAACCATCCGCTACCCGCTGCACCTCGCCCCCGAAGTATTCCGCCGCCGTCATCGCCCCGCAGAAAAAGAGCGCCGAGTCAATCGTGCTCACCACATGCTCATACGCCTTTGGCGGCTGCCCCCCGGTTCGTGAATCAAGAAAGTGATAGAAGAGCCCATGTTTGCGGTTCGTCGGGTTCTCCGCCAGCGTCCGCAAAATGCTCAGTGCCCTCCCCTCCCCCTCCGCTCGCGTCACAAACCCACGCTCAACTCCAACGCACAACGCCGACAGTTGAAACCCCACCCCCGCGATGCTCGCCACCCGCGGCTCACTCGCCCGGTCTGGCGCCATCCCGCTCACCGGGTCCCCCGCCGTCCAGAAGAAGTTGAAGCTCCCCCGCTGAACCTCCGTCAGCAGCCGCTCATCCTCCGGGCTGAACCGATACGGCGGCACGCGCGTCCCCGGTGCGCTCGCGCTCACCCCCGCCCCCCCCCCGCCCCCCCCC
>JBQTIJ010000419.1:0-6583 GCA_052388255.1 Phycisphaerales bacterium | reverse complement strand
TGGTCCGGCCGTAGGGGCTCATCGGCGACTGCGGGCACCCCTCGGGCACGGGGATCATGCCGGGTGGCGGGTCGCCATAGGTGGAACAACTGGAGGAGAACACCAGTCGCGGCACACCCGCATCGCGACATGCCTCGAGCAGGCCGACGGTGGCCGCGATGTTGTGCCGGTAATAGGCAAGTGGTTCAGTGACGCTCTCGCCCACATACGCGAGCGCGGCGAAGTGCATCACGCCTTCGACCTGATGTTGGCGCATGAGGCGGGCGAGCGCCTCACGGTCACCGGCATCCCCAACCTCAAAGACGAGCCGGCCTGAGCCACGGGCGAGGGGGGCGCAGAGCTCCATCGCAGCGCGGTGGCCGCGGAAGAGGTTGTCCACGCCGATGACTGTGTGACCCTCCCGGAGCAGCCGGGCGGTTGCGTGAGAGCCGATGTATCCGGCAGCGCCGGTGACGAGAATGTTCATGTCTGCGGAGGGGGGATCGGGGAAGGGGTGGTCAGAATCGAAGGCGACGTTGCTTTATCGGTCGCTCAGCGGGGTGGGTCCATGGCTTCACGCCGGGCCCGCTGTTCCCGCGCGCTCTGCTCGGCCTTGCTGCTGCCGTCAAGGCCGCGGGCGGATTGCTCCTGCCCGCCGCTGAAGATGCTGTCAAGAAGCCGCTGGGTCGCGCTGAAGCTCGAGGCACCGATCTCGGGCTTGGCGAGCGTTCCGCGGACCGTGGTGGTGACGATCTCGTTGCGGAGCCCCTCGATCACGTCCGAGAGCAAGGGCAGGCGGGCTCTGCTCTGGCTGTTGAAGCGAAGGTCGAGGGTCATCTCGGGGAGCGTCATCTCGCCGGTCCCGACCATCGACACCGTGCTCGACAGGATCGCGAGTTCGTCAAAGAGCAGTCGCGATCCTCGGATGTGGAACGAGCTGTGAACAAAGTCGAGCTTCTCGCTGGAGGGAAGCTGGAAGTTGCTCATATCGATCAAGGGAAGCACAAGCGGAAGTTGCACGATGTCGCCACCGGCGATGCGCAGCGAGCCCCGCCCGGTCTTGGAGGCCGGATCTCCAAACCGGCCGAAGACCGCCAGTTCTGCATCAAGAACGCCGCGGGTCGAGTCCCCTTCCGCGCCCGACCCCGTGGTCGGCTGCGGTCGCGAAATCGCCGTGGGCGTGGTCTCGACCGGGGGGAGGGTCGACCCCGCGCTCTCTCCATCGATGAGAAGTGTCCCGTCCTCGCCCTCTGGGAGATCGAGCGCGCTGGTGGCCTTGAACGCGCTCAACAAGTCGGCAAAGCGCACACCCGCGAGGTTGATGCGGGCCGAATAAGTCTTCTCCGTCGGGGAGGGTGCATCGATGCGGGCGAGGCCGGAGAGCCGGCCGCCGGCCGATTCACCGTGGATCACCGGCACGTTGATCTCGCCCGCCGAACGCCCTGTGACCATCGTGGCCCCGGCGGGCGCGACCGGTACCCCTGCCGCGATCACGTTCTCAAACTCGAGGTCAAGCCGGGCCCGGGCCGACGACTCACCCTGCATCAATGAGGCGAGGATGCCAAGCGTTCCGCGGCCGCGCTTGAGCGTGACGCCAACGTCCGCTGCGAGTCCCTGGAACGAGAGCACGCCGTCAAAGTCCGCGGCTGTCGGATCCGCACTCCCACGCGGTCCCTTGAGAAAGAGCCGTCCCCGGTCGAGAGTGAACCCATCGGTCACGGTCATGCTTGCGCCCACAAAGGCGTTTTCGACCGGCTCAGGGAGAAGCGCCAAGAGCGAGCGCTGGACTTCGATGCCAGCCGCCGTCAGATCAGCATCGATCGTCCACGCGGTCCCGCCCTCGGCCCCGAGGTTGAAGTCCCCCGCGATGCCGATCTGCCAATCCGCGGTGGCTGCCTCGAGCCCGCGAAACTGGCCGCGGGAATCGACGAGGGTGATATCACCGCTGACGGCGGCGAGTTCCACGCGGGTGTTGCGGCGCGTCAGCGCGAACGACGCGGGGGCAAGCCGGCCGGAGACCGACCAGGTGTCCGCCGGGGTCCGACCGGGTTTCAGGGTGACATCCGCATCAAAGATCCCGCGAACGTCGCTGCGCTCAAACCAGGCGAGGGTCTCGGCGGAAGTCGCGGAGAGAATGATGTTGCGCGTGACGCCCGATTCGAGTACGCCGTCCGTGACATCAACGCGCAGCGGCGCGAGGAGGGTCCAGCGCGAACGTCCAACCATGTCATCGGGGAGCTGGGCCCGGCCCGTCACGAGCCATTCACCGCACTCAACGCCATCGAACGTGAGCGAGCCGACTGCCGACTGAGGAACAAAGACGGTGCGTGCTCGGTCGGTCCCGAGGTCAAGAAGTTCAGCGGTGATGGTCCCGCCATACTGCTCCATCCCCAGGCGGCCCCCAAGGAGGTTGACCCCGACGCCGGTCGCCTGTTGCGTCTCGATCGTCACGTTCAGGGGCAGGTCGTCCGCATAGCTCGGCCGCGCTCCCGCCAGCGGCGTGGCGGACCGGAGCGTCACAAGCGCATCGGCCCGACCCTCGGGGCGATAGGTTGCTCGGAGTTCCTGGATTGTCGTCGCCGCCTGCGGAGAGAGAATGGCGATGGCCTCCTCGACGGGGACGGCGCAGTCAAAGGCGGGGAGGTCAAAGGTCGCGCTGTTGGTCGCGGGCCGGTCGCGGACCCTGTCGGCGAAGAGAGAAACGACATCGGCCCGGAGTTTCAGCGGAGAATCGGAGCGTCCCTGTGCGTTGAGGTCGCAGGAGAAGTCCCGGACGCTGATCTCGCGCTCTGTCGCGCGCAGCGTTCCCCGGGCACCGTCAATCGTGAGGGCTGAGGGTGCACCGTCGGTTCGGAGCGGGCGGGCCGCGATGCCTGCGAGATCAACAGTGACATCGAACCCCGCCTCGCCAGAGTCGTTCGTGAAAATGTGAGCGGCGCAGGCGATGGCACCCTGTGCGTTCAGGCGGCGCAGCGTCTCGCGAGGCGAAAGCCCTGCGCCGCTCCCGCTTGGAATGGCGTTCAGGAGCAGGTCATCGAGGGGGACCGCGGTCGCGTTGATGCGCAGTTCCGGGACGGCGGCGGTCCGCTCAGGGTTGGTGAGGTCGATCCGCCCTTCGAGCGCTCCGGTCCCGCCCCCGAAAGTTCGGAAACCGTCGCCTTCGAGCGTGGCCTCGGCCTCGCGGATCTTCACGCGGAGGTTGCTGGCGATGATCGGCAGCGGGAATGCCTGCGGCACGATCCCAGCATCCTTGAACTGGACGTCCACATTGGTGTCGTAATGGCCACCGGTCTCGGGTGCGTAGTGCACGTTGACGGTCAACTCGGAGATCACCCCGCCAAACCGGAAGGGGCGCTCGGGGGTGCCAATGAGACCTGCGCGAACGAGCTCCTGGTGGCGTTGTGTGCTGAAGACCGCGTCGTACAACCCCATCCTCCAAGAACGCTCCGAGGCATAGATCCGGGCTGCGGTCTCTTCGCCAAGGAGGATGGCGACTGGGTTGCGCCCCGCGGCAGGATCGCGCCCTCGCACCGCATCAAGCCCGCCTGGGGTAGCGGCCCCGAGGATCGCCCCCGCGAGTTCCTTCCGGGCGTCAAGCGCAAGGGCGAGGAACTCGTCGATCGGGGCATTGATCACCGTGATGCGAAGATCGCAATACTCCGCGTCCTCGGGGGGCCAGATGCGGCCGGTGGCGAGCAGCGTGGCGCCGGTTGGACCACGACCGTTGATCTGTTCGATCTTCACCTGCGTGTCATCAAACATGACAAGGCCAGAAAGGTCGAAGATCGGATAAGGAAACTGCTCAAAGGCCGCGCGACCCTTTGAGAACGAGACCGTGCCGCTGACCGAGAGCTTGGGTCGGGGGACCTCCGGACCCGCACTCTCGCGCTTGAGCACCACGCGGGCGGACATTTCCGCTGATGGCCCACTGAACGACGCGATCCGTTTGTTCACGAGTGAAGGCAGAAACGGCAGAAGGGCCGAGGAGCGGCTCATCTTGAAGCCGTCGCTGATGATCTCGCAGGTGAAACCGCTCTGGTCCGGGTCGACTCCCTCGGTGAGGAGCGAGACTGAGAGGGGCAGGTCTTCCACCAGCCCCCGCACCCGGGCATCAATCCCACCCGCGCCGGCCCGCTGCCCTGAGCCGGACGTGGTCTTGCCGCGCTGCCGGAAAGTGATCGTGCCCGACACATTGTCCATGGAGAGCCACGCCCGGGGGCCTGCGCTCGCCGCGGCGGACGTCTTGTCCACCTCCACCGGGACGTTCATGGAGACGTTCTCGACCGCGATGGTCGAGCGAACCCCTTCGGCGTCGTTGTACGCGACCGTGGTGGTGGCGATCCGCCCCTTCATGTCCATGCGGCGCCAGGTCTCACGGAACGCGCGCGGGATGCGCTCAGCGTTCCAGTCCTGCAGCGCGACCCCGGTGACGGCGGCGTTGCCCTCCTGTGTTCGCGCATTGAACCGGCCACGGACGGTCACGCCCGCCTCCTGCGCGAATGCAGCGGGCGGGCCTTCGAGGGGCGTTCCCTCCGGATCGACCTTCGCCCCTTCGCGCAGTTCGATCTGATAATCGCTGCGGTCGCCGGTTCTTGTTCGATCAAGCCAGCCGCCCATGGTCAGCCGGGCCAGCGGCGTGTACTCACCGGTTGCGTCGACGTGTTCCCCGAGCTCGACTGATCCGAGCAGCAGTTCGATGCGGGGCAGGCGCGTCACGCCCGTCGCGACCCCGGACGCTTCGGACGAAGAAGGGCCAGAGCGCGCCGTCCCTGCCTTGGCCGCGACGGCCGCGAAGTTCAACGCCCCGGTGTCGGACTCGCTGACACGGATCAGCGGCCGCAGGAACCTGACCCCGGTCGGCATGAAGTCGCCGGAGAGGATGTCCGACCAATCGAACTCCGCTTCAACACGCTCACAACTGATGATCTCGCCGCCCTTGCCCTCGATCCCGGGTGCTCGAAGCGAGACTCCGCTGAGCACGATCCGGCCATCGCGCTGCAAGGATGCCCAGGTGACGTCGGCCTCGCACCCGGTGATGCCGGCAAGGGTTCGCCGGGCGATCCACGCGGCGCACGGTCCCTGCGTCAGCCCAATGGCAAGCCCCGCGACGCCAAGCAGGAGCACCACCGCCCATTTGACTGCGCGACGCCAGCGAGAACGGCGCGGAGGGCATGGTGCAAGGATGGGCTCGGCCGCGGTGGCGGTGACGGCTTCGTCCGTAGGCCTTGGGGTTGGGTGCTCGGTGACGTCCATGTCCAAGGCACAGTGGCGGGCGGCAGTGGGAATGGTACCGGGAGTGCCGCTCCGCCGCGGCCTGAATACCGGGGGTTGCAGACGATCCGAGAGGGGCGTTATACTCCGATTATGCTCACAGAGATACGCACGCGGCCGCACTCCGGATCGATCTTGGGGCTGTTGCTGGGCCTGCTCGGGATCCTTGCTGTGGCGACGCCGACGCTCCGGGCTCAGATCGGCGACAACTCCTTCCGCGACGAACAGCGCGGCGTCTCCTTCAAGATTCCCCCGCGCTGGGTTCTGATGGATCGGGCGAGCCGCGATGCCATGACTGGGACCTCGGGGAACACCACGATCTACACCGGGTTCTGTCGGACCACCGATTTCCTGAGTTTCCCTCTCATGCTCCTTGGGGAGTCGTCAATCGTCCCGACGGCGACCTCACCCCGGATGCTCCTCAAACGCCTCGGTGCGGTGTCGATCGACTCCGTGCCCGGCTTGGCACCGGGTGCCACGCCCGCCGAGGTTTTCGCCAAACTCCCGGCGAACGGCCAGTTGATTTTTGATGAGAAACTCCTCCGGTATTACTTGCGCGAACGGGTCAGCGTCGACAAGTCCAACACCAACCTGGCGGGCAAGGTCGATTCGATCGTCATCGGATTCATCGCCAAGGACCGGTCACATGAGTTGATGTTCCAGGCCGTTGACGGGCTCTTCGAAGTGTCCGCTCAGGACTTTGAGCGATTTGCGACCAGCTTCCGGATCGACTCCGCGCGCCAGTGGACCCCATCGGGGACGGATGAAGAGGAGAGGTCCGGGAAGAAAGGCGCTGCAAGCTTCAAGTTGACGGGCGCGCAGAGGATCCAGCTTGGGATCTGGGGAACGGGGGTGGTGGTGGCCATTATCGCTTGTGTCGTCAACGCTGTGGTTCGGAACATGTCCCGTTCGGCCTGATCCAAAGGGGAACTACCCTCCTCGACCGAGCGTACCTCCTTTGGTACTATGCCTGTTCGGTCGATACCAGATCATGTGCCTGTGGAACGACTCCGGGCATCGCTACCGCTGTCACGGACCGCCGATGGGCAAGGAACGCCCTCAGTTGACATGACTTCACCGCCCCAGAAACCAGACCTGACCGAGACCTCGCCCATGGACCCGGCGACCATCATCGGCACGGATCGGCCCGCAACAGGCCGAATCGACAGCGCGGGATCCCCGTCAGACGACCCCGGCGCGTCGCGTGGGCCAAACGCCAAGGGCAACACGAACATCGACACGATCATCGGCCGCTTGGTGGTTGATCAAGGGTTTGCGACCTCCGAGGAAGTCCAGCAGTGTTTCGAGCAGGTGCGTTCGTCCGTTGAGGACC
>JBQTIJ010000418.1:0-11702 GCA_052388255.1 Phycisphaerales bacterium | reverse complement strand
TGGATGTTCAGCGCCTGCCACGGCGGGTTGACCTGAAAGGGACGGACCGCAATGACCAGTTCGCCCCGGGTCGGGACCACGCCGGTGTTGCTCAGCCGATACTCCGCCACCGCCACTGGCTTGCCCGAGACCTCCGCCGCGCCGGCGGTCACCGCGAGCCGGAGCCCGTTGGCCAAGCGGCGGACCGTCGCCACCGGGTGAACGCCCCCGGCGAGCTCATGCTCCACGGTTCCGTTGCTCCAACTCAGGGTGCCCTCGGAGGTCACCACAAAGGGCTCAATGCTGTACCCGCGCGTCCGCACCTCCAGCGCGCCGTCCTCACTCAGTAGCGACTCCTCTGCACGCTCCGGAAGCCCGAGCACCGTCCAGTACGTCTGCTCTCGCAGGGCCCAGCGTGGATAAAGCCCGCGCGGGGCGCGACCGGCCAGAAGGGTCACCAGCGCGCTCCCGTCGGCCACGCTCCCTCCCGGCAGCAGTTCGATGGTCGCCCCGGGCAAGAACGTCTCCTGCGGGTCTGCAGATGCAAACCGCACAAATCGCCCTTGCGCATCGGGCGTGTGCGCGACGGTCATGCCAGCGGTGCTCCCCGCCACCGTTGCGGGCGCTGGGGCCCGCCCAAGAGGCCGGTAAGTCACGCCATCGTCGCTCACAGAGACGACAATCTCCCCCGCCCCAGCCCCCTCCCTGCTCTTGAGCGAGATCACCGCGCCATCGAACTCGCCCGAGCCGCCGAGGTCGAGCGTCACTCCCGACGCATCCTCCACTCGCGCAGGCGCCGCCGGCAGAGGCCGGGTCGGTTCAAGGGCGCGGAACTGCACATCGTCAATCAGGAACTCCCCCGCGCCGCCAGAGGCCGAGGCGACCACAATCTCCATCTTGGCCGCGCGACTGAGTGCCGCACCGCCGGATGGCCCCCAGGCAAACTCGAAGTGCCGCCGCCTTGACCGCAGCGTGGTCCACCCCTCAGGAAACTCGAAGTTCCGCCGGTTCACCCACCACACGTTCTCTCCCGCATCATCGAGCAACTTGAGTTCAAGGTTGTTCCGAGGCGTACCCGGCGGGGCTTTCACGTCGAAAATGAACTCGTAGTTCTCCGGGAGGTCGATCCCGATGTCGCGCTGCAGGATGCCGTACCCGCCCCCGGTGATGAACGCAAACCGCACCCGCACGCACGCGCGTCCCAGTTCGTCGGTCGCGGGCTCGTGCGAGAGTGTGACCCCCTCCGCCGTGATGACTCTCCATGCACTGGAGGTCGAACCATCCTCGATCACGCGGGGCGATTGCGCAAAGGACAGGGCCGCAAAGAGCGTGGGCAGAAGGCAAATGAAACGGCTTACATGCATGAAAGAGCGTATGCCCGGCCCGAACGCGCAGGTGCCGGCGTCGCTCAGCAATCACCAAAGAACGAAGTGATGAACTCGTCAAGGTCACCCGGGCTCAGGATCCCATCGTCGTCAAAGTCGGCCCGAGTCTCGCCTTCAAAGTACGCCGTGATGAACTCGTCAAGATCATCTGGGCTCGTGATGCCGTCGCTGTTGAAATCCGCTCCGCAGTCAGGGGGCGGAGGGGCCGAGCATTGGAGCGGCCCGCCGGTCAGCACCGTCGCCACGCTCCCCGGCAGCAGGATCTCGGCCAGCCCAAGCGCCCCGAGCGCGACATCCGGGAGCCCCGCGCTGTTGGGCGTGTACGAAGGATCGACGCTTGAACGGCGATAGAGGATGCTCGCCCCACTGGCGAAGGTCTGGCTCGCTCCGCGCCGATAGGCCTGATACGCGCCATACGCCTCGTTCACCCGTCCCCCGCTCGATCCGTCCCCCGCGCACATCGCCAGCAGCGAGGTGAACGTCGAGATATCACCGGTGTGAACGCTCAGCGAGTCCGCGGCATACCCGCCCCAATCGCTGCGGGTTGTTCCGGCGGAGAAGACCGTGTTCCACTGCGGGGCGTTGTCATCGGTCCACGCCGCGTGCGAGATGCGAATCGCCCGGATCTGGCTCTGCCAAGATGGGCTTGTTCGAAAGGGCGCCTGCAGCAGCAACGAATAGAGCGAGACGAAGGCCGACTGAAACTGACCCGTCACATCGCCGGTCACCGGTTGGCCGATCACCGTGATCGCGCCGGGTGATTGCGACCGATCGAGCCACCGCGCCAGGACCACGTTTGCACCTGCGTAACTGCTCGCCTGCTCGGCGAAGATCACGCCCTCGTGGTATGGGCCTGAGGGCGTGCCAAGATCCGGCCCCCCGCCCGCAAGCCCCTTCAGATAGAGCGCCCGTGTCGTCGGGTGGAAGTACGCGCCGAGGTTCCTCACCTCGCACACAATGGCCCGGGCCGACGCCTGGATCTCCGCATCCTGCGGGAACCGCGCCGCCGCGCGCTCCGCCGCGGCCACGATCTTCATGGTGCTGAGCGTTGAGAACTCCGGGTTCCACCCCGGCTTCACGCTCCCGTTCACCGGGTTGAGCCAGTGCCGATAGATGCCATCCGCTGTCCGGCTGGGGGCGATGCCGTCCGCCGCTCGACCGGCGTAGCGGGTCAGGATCGTCCGAATCTGTCCCTGGGCCGCCGGATCGCCCGTCAGGTGGTGGTTCATGAGCAGCAGAAACACCACCCACGCCGCACCGTCGGGCGTCGCGGGGTGGAACCGCGTCCCGCCGGATGCAGCGTCGGCGTCGATCACCCATCCGCTCGGCTCGCCGTCGGGCGCGATGAGCCCGCGCCCGAACGCCACCACCTGGGCGAACTCGTTTGACTTCCACCCATCAAAGGTCAGCCGCGTATCGAGGTCGTCTCGAAGCGAGAGCACGCTCGGCCCCTGCGTCGGAACGATCAGTCGGCCATCGGCGGTCGCGGCCGGTGCCCCCACCGTGCCCGAGCCGACGAGATACCCAGAAGCGGCGAAGGCCTGCTGCCCCCGAGCCGCGGCCGCGGTCACATGCCGGATCTGCGTAAAGGTCCCGCCGCCGGGGGCGTACATGGTGCAGTAGAGACCCGGGCCCCCGAGCCCTCCGGCCGCGCCGTAATGGTCGCTCCATGCGATTGCCTTCAGCCCGCTCACCGAGCCGAGGGTGGTGAAGGGGAGCGAAGAGGCCCCGCTGATCGGCGCCCGCATCAGCGTGTCCCCGGTCGTCACAAACAGCAGCGGCCCCGTGGGGGCGGATCGGTCCACGGCTAGCGACATATCAAGCCCGGTTGAACCGCTGGTCACCGTGAAGAAGGGCGTGCCGCCGGGCACGGTGCTGGTGTTTGCCCCGGCAATGTAGACGCGGACCTGTCCACCGAAAGCGACGTAGAGCCGGCCCTTGAAGTGCACAAGCCCGCACCGGGGCGAGAGCGGCGAGCCACCAAGTTCCAGCCGCGCAAAGAGCGTGACGGTCCCTGTCTCCGTGTCCATCCGAAAGACTGCATCCGACGCGAGCCCATCGCCGGGGACGCCGTCGCTTCGCACCGCGGCGAAGACCAGCCGCCCAGAATCAGAGACCGCAACCGCCACGGGACCATCATCAAGTTCTGAGGAGAGTGTCAGCCAAGGTGCGAGGGTGAGCATCTGGGCCCGAGTGATCGTTCGGAGCAGCGTGCCGCTCGGGTCACGGGCCTCGACCGCATCGCTCCCCGTATCCGCGAGCGCGACCACACCAGCGAGCGCAGCGCCCCCGGCACTCACCGCCCGCACGGCCCCAGGGGCCGGGGAGTTCTCGACCACGGGCCCGCCGAGAACAACGGCCGCCCAGCCAGCCGCCAACGCCAGCCCGACGGCGCGTCCAAGAACCAGATTGGGGGTATGGGTCACCGGCACAACGACCAGAAGAGTACCTCCAGTTGCGGATGATGCCACCCTGGTCTTTGCCTTCAACCCGCGCGCCGGAGGCCTATGCTCCGCCCAGTCACCTGAGCAGGAGGCGAAAGTGACCACCCGCCAAGACGTGAAGAGCCATCTTGCACTTCGGTACGAGCTCGTGAAAGAGCGTGTCGCCCGAGCGGCCACACGCGCCGGTCGCGACCCCTCGAGTGTCGTCATCGTCGCTGTCAGCAAGTACAGCGGCGTGGACGACATCCGCGAGCTCATCACCCTCGGCCACCGCGATTTTGGTGAGGGACAGGTCCAGCAACTCACCCAGCGGGCCGCCATGATCGACGAGTGGTACGCCCGTCAGCGGCGCCTCCCCGCCGCCACCCAAGCCGCCACCGCGCCGCGCCCGGAGCCCGCCGAGAGCGCGCCCGTGCGCTGGCACATGATCGGCCACCTTCAGCGCAACAAAGTCAAGCGCGCCATTGAGGTCTCCCGGCTCATCCACTCTGTCGACTCCCTGCGCGTCGCGGAGGAAATCCAGGGCCACGCCCTCCGGACCGATCAGGTCGTGGACGTGCTGGTGCAGGTCAACTGCTCGGGCGAGAACTCCAAGTTCGGCTGCGCCCCGGCGGCGGCTCGTCACCTTGTTGATCAGATCAACACCATGATCAATGTCCGCGTCCGCGGATTGATGACCATGGCGGCACCCGATGCACAGCCCGAGCACGCCCGCCCCTGTTTCGGACGCCTCCGCGACCTCTACGAAGAGATCATCGCGCAGGGTTTCGGGCTTGAACACTTCAACATCCTCTCCATGGGGATGTCGAGCGACTTTGAGGTCGCCATCGAGGAGGGCGCCAACCTCGTGCGTGTGGGCAGCGCGATCTTCGGTGAGGTCCGCTCGCCCGATGCCGCCCCCGACGATGAGCCCTGACCAGCACGGCGGGCCGCCCTCAAACACGCACTAACCGTGCGTACCTCAGCACAAGGGTCTTCGTCCCCATTGCGAACTTCACGCCAACGCGCGCCTCGGCACCGCGGGTGACCGACTCGATGACCCCCAGCCCGAACTGCGGATGGCGGACTTTCGCACCCTTGACAAAGTCGCGCCACTCGTCATCTTCGCCGCCGCGGGCCGATGCCCCGGAGCTCGCTCCACCCCCGAGCGCCGCGGCGCCGCCGCGAAGATACTCGCGCATCCCCTGGTCGCGCTCGCCCTCGTCGTCAAAGCCGAGCGGGTCCGCCTGATCCGAGACCCGCACCCCTTCGCCTCGCAGTTCATCCACGAAGCGCGAAGGAATCTGCCGTTCCGCCAGCCCGCGGATGGTCCGGTAGTTGGCGGCCGTCATCAGCAGCGAGTCCATGGCCCGGGTGATGCCAACAAAGCAGAGCCGCCGTTCCTCTTCGAGCGCGGCTTCGTTCTCCTGGCTGCGTGAATGCGGGAGCAGCCCTTCCTCAAGGCCGATCAGAGCGACGGCCTTGTATTCAAGCCCTTTCGCGGCGTGCAGTGTCATGAGCGTCACCGCCCCGGCCTCGGGGTCGATCGCGTCTGAATCCGCCACCAGCGCAACGCGTTCGAGGTACGCCCGCAACAGGTCAAGTTGCGAGACGTCACCCTCCGCCGGCTCCGGCGTGGGCCCATCGCCCGTGTCGGAGGGGTGGAATGGATCCGCCGTGTCGGCCGCTTGCTCGTCATCTCCGCCGCCAGCAAGGAGCCCCGCGCGAAAGGTCTCTTCAAACTCACGCGCGGAGGAGACGAGTTCTGCAAGGTTCTCCTTGCGCTCGTCTTCCTTTTCGTACATCTGCTCCAGCCCGCTCTCGCGGACCACCCGCTCAACAAGGGCCGCCAGCGCCCCGATGGGCGCGACCTCCTCGCGTGTCTCCTCCGCCACGCCCATGAACGATGCCCCCGGCCCCGCAAGGCCGGCCCACCCGTCCACCATGGCCGTGAACTTCTGCACACTCGCCGCCGCCCGGGGCGCGAGGCCATCGAGCACCGCCGGTGTGCGCATGGCGTCGTAGACACCCATGCGACGCTCGCGTGCCGCGGCTTCCAGCCGGTCAAGGGTCGGGTCGCTGATGCCGCGTGCCGGCGTGTTCACGATGCGTTCGAGCGCGATGCCATCCGCGGGGTTGGCGGCGAGTTTGAGGTAGGCGAGCAGGTGGCGGACCTCTTCGCGCTGGAAGAACGCCGTCCCGCGCACCAGCACATACGGCACACCTGCCCCCCGCAGCGTGTCCTCAAGCACGCGCGAGAGGGCGTTGTTGCGGTAGAAGACCGCCATGTCCTTCCAGGCGAGCCCATCCTCACGCCGGCGCTTGAGCATGTCCAGCACCATGTGGGCCTCGTGGTGCTCGTCGCGCGTAATCACCACATCGATCGCGCCCCCGCCCGGCGGGCTCTTTCGCACCGCGATCAGCGGCTTGTGCTTGCGCCGACGGTTGTGCCGGATCAGCCGGTCGGCCGCCATCAGCACTGCAGGGATCGACCGGAAGTTCTCCCCCAGCGGGATGGTCCGGGCCGAGGGGAACTGCTCCTCAAACTCGAGGATGTTGGCGATATCCGCCCCGCGCCAGCCGTAGATCGATTGGTCCGGATCGCCCACCACAAAGATGTTCGGACGACGCGCCTCCGGCCCCGCCGCACGACCGGGGTCCGGACCCGCGATGGTTGACACGATCGCCAGCTGCGCCTTGTTCGTGTCCTGATATTCATCGACCATCAGGTACCGGTACCGGCGCTGGACCTCCGCCCGCACCGGCCCGCACTCCCGGAGCATCCGCGCCGCGAGCAGCAGGAGATCATCGAAATCGACCGCCGAGGCCGCCATCAAGGCCTGCTCGTACTTCTCGTAGACCTTCGCGATCTGGCGGTTGTAGAAATCCCCCGCCAGGGCCGCGAAGCCCTTTGCATCGAGCAGGTCGTTCTTCGCGTTGCTGATCGCCGCCAGCACCGTTCGTGGCGGCCAGTTCGCGCTCGAGAGCATCAGGTCGGCGAGGACCTTCTTGATCAGGGCCTGCTGTTCATCGCCGTCATAGATCCCAAACCCCGCCCCCACCACCGGGCACCCTGCCTGCGCGGCCAGATCGCCATAGCGGCGCAACAGCCGCACACAGAACGAGTGGAACGTCGTGACCGTGAGACCGCGCTGGGCGAGTGCATCGCCATCGCCAAGCAGTTGTTCAACGCGATGCCGCATCTCCAGCGCGGCCTTGTTCGTGAAGGTGACGGCGAGGATCTCCCACGGCCGCACGCCAAGGTGGAGGAGGTGCGCGATCCGCCGCGTCACCACACGCGTCTTCCCCGAACCCGGCCCCGCAAGCACCAGCACCGGCCCCTCTGTCGCAAGGACCGCCGCCTGCTGCGAGGGCGTCAACCCCGAAAGCAGCGTGCTCTCGCCACCGGCCGCCCTTCCACCAGAACCCTCCACCGCAGGCCGCGGCGTGGGAGGGGCTGAGGGCGACCGGACGCTCCGATATGGGCGCAGTGGCGGGGGCGGCTCGTCGGCAGGAACATCGGGCGTCAAGGACATGCGGCGACGGCTCAGGCGGCGTTGGGGGCGGACTCGACAAACGGGATGCGGACCTTCACCCTGCGCGGGTCAGGGTGCGGAACAGCGCTCAACAGCGCCCGCGTGTAAGGGTGACGGGGCGTTTCGAGGACCTCCTCGCGTGTCCCCTGTTCCACGATCACGCCCCGGTGCATCACCGCCACGCGCGTGCACATGTGGCGGATCACGGCCATGTCATGGCTGATGAAAAGGAATGCCAGCCCCAGGTCGCGCTGCAGGTCGCGGAGGAGGTTCAATATCTGCGCCTGCACCGAGACATCGAGCGCGCTCGTCGGTTCATCGCACACAACAAAGGCCGGGCCGACCGCCAATGCACGGGCGATCCCGATGCGCTGCCGCTGCCCGCCGGAAAACTCGTGCGGATACCGGTCGAGCGCATCGCGCTCCAGCCCACACCGCTCGATCATGGCCGCCGCCTTCTCGCGAACCGCCGCCCGTCCCTTCGCAAGCCCGTGGACCTCGATCGGTTCGCCCACGATGGTCCCCACGCGCATGCGCGGGTTGAGCGATCCGGCTGGGTCTTGAAAGATGATCTGCATCCTCCGCCGCAGTCTGCGCATCGGTTCGGCCCGCAGCGTGAGCACGTCCTGATCGTCAAACCGCACGGTGCCGGAAGTAGCGGCGATCAGCCGCAGAATCGCCCGCCCCACCGTGGACTTGCCGCACCCTGATTCCCCCACCAGCCCCACGCACTCGCCCGGACCGACATCAAGGGAGATGCCATCGACCGCCTTGTTCACGCTGGTGGGCCGCCCCCAGAAGCCGCCCCCCCCGCGCACGGGAAAGTGGACACGCAGATCGCGCACCGACAGCAGCGGCGCGACCGCTTCGGGTTCCTTCGTGTTGGTGCCGAACTCGCCCATCCGTGCGCCGAGCGTAGCCGCCACCGACGTGCCCGGGCCGAGGGTTCAGCAGCCCCCCTCGAAGAACGCGGTGATGAACTCATCAAGGTCGCCGGGCTCAACAAACCCGTCGTTGTTGAAATCGCACCGAGCGTTCTCTTCCGGGATGTCGCTGAAGAAGGCGGTGATGAACTCGTCAAGGTCGCCGGGTTCGACAAACCCGTCGTTATTGAAGTCGACAGGACAGGGGTTCGCATCACAGGCGCTCGTGCCTGGAACGAAGGTGAGCTCGAGCGATGTGTTCCCACTGCCAAGCAGGTGCGACGGATACTGGCTACCCGAGAGCCCGTTTGTGGATTCAGCACCCACGGTGTAATCCCCGAAGGAGTCAGCACCGATGGTCGCGTACCGGTACTCCACACGGCCGGTCTCGAAGAGGGCGAGCTGGAAAGTCCCTCGGGGGCCTCCACTGCCGAACTGCCGGATGTTGTTCCACTGCACGATGAAGCGCCGGTCAACACCGATTGTGCCACGGGTCTCGACGAAGATCCCGTTGTCGTTCACCCAGTCGTCCCACAGACAGTAAAGCGCGGCATTGGGTGCCTCGGTCGTGGGGATGGGGGTGTTGGAGAAAGTCGTCGTTCCTGCGCCCTCGAACGTGACAAACCCATTCGTGCTCACGAACAGGGTCGACTCAAGAGACTGATAGAACGGGAAAGCGAACGGCAGCAGCACCGACGTAGAGAAATCGTCGAACCCATCGATCGCGGAGAGGCGCGTACCCGTCGTCGAGATGTTCTCGAAGGGGCTCCCACCCGGCGCGATCGTGTACCCCTCCCCGGGCGAGCACGGCGCCTGGTGGCCCAGGAACACACCCCCCACGGAGGCGCATGCGTTCGCCGTGCGTACCTGGCAGGAGCTTCCCTCGCAGCACGCCCCCCGCGGCTCCACCACCTGCACGAACGCGAGGTTCGTGGTTGAACGCATCTCCGCGTCACTCACGGCGAACTCAGGGAAATAGAACCCCGCGGGGACCGTGGAAGAAACAACGAACGCGGTCGTGAACACGAGATCGTCCGCGGCCTGGTCCGGCGCGACGCCGTCATCCAAAAGTGTGAGCATGCCGAGTCCGAAAGCCGAGCCATCGAGCGTCACCGAGAGGCCGGTGCTCAGCGGGTTCTCCCCCGGAGTGACAAACACAGTGATGGTCACCGCAGAAGCGCCATCGCTCAGCACCGGCACCGGATCGGTGTTGGAGAAGCCCGTCGGCGGCGAAGGGGAAACCGGCATGATGGTCAGGTCAAACACACCATCCTGAACGAACGCGAACGGCGCAACGCCGATCCGCACCGTGTACACCGTGCCCGCGACAAGGTCGCCAAGCACCACCTCGGCCTGCCCCGCGCTTCCCTTGCCTCCACCGCAACTGTTGTCGTCACACCCCAGCACCTCGAGGGCATTGCACTCGCCCGCGTGAACCTCCATCACCGTATCGAGCGAGTTGTACCCGTCGCACGTGCTGAAGATGTACCCGCCGCTCTCCGTACACGTCCATCGGAACCAGATGTCTGACCGCATCTGGTCGCACGGCATATTCTGCGGCGAAGTCGTCGCCAGCCCGACGCTGTACTCAAAGGCCCCGGTCCCCGAGATCGGCGTCGCTGTTTCGCACTCATCGTTCAGGGGGGTGGGTTCGTCGGTAATCAGGACATCGAATGTTCCACCGCTGCTGCGACCCTGCCCGTCCATCACGGTGAAGGAGACGGTGTATTGACCCGGGGTCACACCGAGGGGGATCGAATAGTCACCGCTGAAGACCAGGTCACTTTCGAAGTAGTCCGGGACCACGCCGTCGTCAGCAAGTTGAATGACCCCGCCACCCAGCGATGATGTGTTCACCGACACCTGAAGGGCCAGATCAAAGGGGTTCGTTCCCGGCTGCACAAAGACCTCAAAGGCCACCCGCCCGAGGCCGTCGTTGCTCCCGACGAACGGGACAGACTGCCCGAAACCAGTCGGCGGCGTCGAGACTCCATCGCTGATGGTCAGCACCCCGAATGGCGTGAACTCCTCCGGGAAGAACGACGAGATCTGTACGAGGTAGGACTCGCCCCCGGTGAGTTGCGGCGTCTCCAGTCGCGAGTTCAGGTTGCAACCGTCGTCGTTGCACGCGATGATCGAGAGACCACACCCAGAGAAGAACACCCCGAGCAGTGAGTCGAAGGGTGCGCCGGCACAGGTGTCGAACACATAGTTGCCGTCCGCAGGGCACGTCCAGAGGAACCAGATGTCGTTGTTGCCACCGCAGCTCGCGCCCACCGGAAACGAGTTGGTCGCGCCTGTCTGGGTGTACCCGAATGTGCCCAGACCGCTGATGGCGATAGGCACCGTGCAGTCATCGCCCTGCACTCCGCCCCCACCCCCGCCACCGGCCACCGCCTTTGCATCGCAGCACGCAAGGCAAAGCCCAACAACGGCGACGGCAGCAGCAAAGCGCATGAGGAACCTCCGATCGGGGACCGGCGGGGAGATCAGCCGCGCACACGGCGATCCACCACCTCCACCGCTTTGGGCAGGTTACCACAGGTTCCGATGCGCGGCCACCACTTTCGGGGACCCGCGCCCAGACTACTTCGCCCCGTCGTCCGCCCGGCCAAGCGCCCCCCCGGCCCCTTCGTTCCGGACGCTTCGGGCGTTCCCATCGGTCACGTCCGGCTCGCTGCCACTGCCCGGCGCGGGGTGCACCACCCGCACCCGCCCGGCATCGTCCACCACCGTGATGCCCATCTCATACAGCGCCAGCAGCGCCGCCTGCTGCTCGGCCTGCTTCTTCGACTGCCCCCACGACGACGGGAACCGCTTCTCCGCGATCTGCACACACACATGAAAGTGCTTCGCGTGGTCGGGCCCGCGCTGTTCGAGCACAACATAGGTCGGCGTGTCGTTCAGGTTCTGCTGGGCATGTTGCTGCAGGATGCTCTTGAAGTTCTCCTGATGCCCGCTCTCAAAGGCCCGCTCGATGAGCGGCTCCACGCGCGGAAGCACAAACGCCCGCACGCGCTCAAAGTCTGAATCGATGTAGATCGCCGCGATGGCCGCTTCGAGAACCGCCGCCGCCAGCGACTGCGGCAGCGTCTCGTGGACGCGCATCCCCTTGCCCAGCCACAGGCAGTCCGCAAGCCCGATCTGCCGCGCAAGCACAGCACAGGAAGCCCGCGAAACCACCGTGGATTTGATCTTCGTCATCTCCCCTTCGAGCAGGTGCGGGTAGAGCTGGTACGTCCGCTCACACACGATCAGCCCCAGCACCGCATCACCAAGAAACTCCATCCGCTCGTTCGACTCAACCCGAGAGTCCGCCACCGACGCGTGCGTCAGCGCAAGCTCCAGCAGCCCGGGGTCTTTGAAGACATACCCGAGTCGTTGCTGCGCGATCTGGATGATGCCTTCGGTCATTCGTGGGGGCTATTGATATACATCGGGCCGTCATGACCGCTC
>JBQTIJ010000417.1:0-1824 GCA_052388255.1 Phycisphaerales bacterium | reverse complement strand
TCCGATCGGGTCCGAGCCTTGAGGCATCGTTCCGCCCAGCGGAGGGTGAGCTCCATCGAGGTCCGGGCCTGGTCGGGCGTCGCCGGGTAAGGGGTGAAGTCGTCGAAGGCCATGATGATGTCGGCGCCGAGCGCGTTCTGGACCTCGATGGCACGCTCAGGAGAGAGGTCGATCGTCGCCCCATCGATGATCGACTTGAACCGCACGCCCGCATCGGTGACGGTGTTGATATCCGCCATGCTGAAGGCCTGATAGCCGCCGCTGTCGGTGAGTATCGGCCGGTGCCAGTTCATGAACCGGTGCAGCCCGCCCATGCGCGCGACGAGTTCCGGCCCCGGACGCAGGAGAAGGTGGTAGGTGTTGGCGAGGCAGATCTGTGCGCCGCTCTCGGCCACCTGCAACGGGAGCGCGCCCTTGACGCTCGCCCGCGTCCCCACGGGCATGAAGGCAGGCGTCTCGACATCGCCGTGCGGCGTGCGCACCCGCCCCAGCCGCGCTTCTGACCGCGGACACCGGGCCAGCAGTTCATAGGTCACCGCATCACCCACGGCGCTGCGCCTCGGTGGCCCGGAGCAGGGTGCGCCGTTCCTCATCACTCAACGACCCGAGTCCGCTCTGCGCCACCTTGGCGAGCACGCGTTTGACCTCCTCTTGGTCGGGAGCCCTCGGTGGCGATCGGAAGCGTCCCCCCGGGCCGCCGTCGTTGCGTCGGCCGCGCGAGTCACCAAGCAGGTCAAAGAAATCACGAAGCAGGTAGGTCCGCCGTATGAAGTAGTACCCGGCGAGGGCACCGCCCACGTGAGCCGCTTCTCCTCCGGCGTTCGCCGAGTCGCGCACAAGGTTGAAGATCGCGATCCCCGTGAAGAGATAGACCGCCGTTCGCATCTTCAGCGGGATCACACCAAAAACGTCAACAATCGCCAAGGGAGCCACCGTCGCCGCGGCCATCAGCACGCCGAAGATGCCCGCGGAGGCCCCGACGAGCGGGGTGTGGGTGTTGTCGAACAAAAGGCCGGGGACCCGGATGCCCGGCGCCCACGCCTGCATCAGCGTGCCGAGCGTGTTGAGCAGAAGATACATGACCGCGCCGAAAATGCCGCAGACCAGATAGAACGCGGCATAGCGCTTTGAACCGAGGTAGCGCTCGACCATCCCGCCGACAAACCACAGCCCCAGCATGTTGAAGATGAGGTGCGTGATGTTCGCGTGCAGGAACTGGAAAGTGACGAACCGCCAGACCTCCCAGCCAAAGAAGCCCCGCGCGGTCGAGAAATGCCCCCAACCGTCCACCATGTGCATGGGGACAAAGAGTTGGCGTCCCACTTGTGCGCCCAGGAATCCCGTCGGCCCAAGTTCCATCTGGCCAAACTCGTTCGGCCCGACGCGGGCGGGATCACGGATGATGTAGAAGGAAACGCCGGGTTTTTCAGGGTGGGGATACGCCTGTCGCTCATCGACCTCCAGCCGGCTCGTCGCACCGACCACGACCCCCTGCGCATACTCGGACCCGAAGCTCACCTTGGTCTGGAACGCCGGAACGTTGAACACAATGTGCGTGAGCACGAAGATGGCGATATTGCTGATGATGAGCCAGGTGTTGAAGGAGATGAACCGCAGTGACCCCAGGGCACCATCGACCCGAGGGTCGAAGGGCATCCGTTGGCCCCGGTAGAGTCCTTGACCTGCGGGGCCTGCCTTCATGTAGTCTCGGTCGCTTGCGCCCATGAAACATCGCATCCCTGCACGCTTTCCGCCCGCCCGCGCGCCAGCCGCAGCCCCATCGGCTCCGCCCGACCCGCCGGCCCCTTGGCGCCCGCGTCGCGC
>JBQTIJ010000416.1:0-7131 GCA_052388255.1 Phycisphaerales bacterium | reverse complement strand
GAGATGCTCGAAGGCGGGGCCCGGGCCCTGGCGCACTATCACTTTCATGCCCAGCAGGTGAACAACCGTGACTTCGCCGGGCCGAGCCCCGGGGACCTTGAGTACGCGATCGAGCAGGGCGTGCCCTGCGTGGTACTGACGACCATTCGCCCCGGGGTCATGAACGCCGACTACTACCACGCGGGCGGGGTCACGATCGATCTCGGCGACGTGCGGGAGTGAACGCCCGGGGTGAAGAGTCCGAACCAGCGCGCCGCGCAGACCCATGACGCAGATTCTCCTGATCATGCTCGCGGCGGCGCAACTGGCCCGTGACCAGTTCACCACGCTCCCGCTCTATCAGGCGCTCGGGCCCGCGTGGGCGGGGGTGATCACGCTCTCAGTTCACGGGGTGATCGCGACCCTCTCCGGGGGCAGCGCGATCATCGCGGGCCGGCGGCTGGCCCGGACGGGGGATCCCTCATGGTTCGTGGCCGCGGGAGCGGTGCAGAGCGGGGCCCAGTGGGCGAGCGTGATCTGGCACATCGTGGCGGTGCTGGTCTTTGGCTGGCTGGACGTGGTGCGGGCGTATCTTGGTGACTGGATCGGCGTTGACGAGGCGGTGGCGATGGTGCCGCCACTCTTGGTCTTTGTGGCCGGGTGGTGGGGGATGGCGCCGATCGACCTCTTGATCCGGCAGTCCCGGATCATGCGGTCGCTCGACGAAGGGCAGGTGGTCTACCCGCCCCCCTCGACGGCGCAGTTTGTTCTGCTGCAGGCGCGGACGCACCTGGCGATGATGTGCGCCCCGATGGTGGTGCTGATGGCATGGTCGGAGGTGGTGGCGTGGGCGATCGCGTACCTGCAAAGCCGCGTGCGCGGGCCGCAGATGCTCAAGGACTCGCGCATCGATCGCTTCGCGGCGTGGATGCACGACGCGGGTGCGGCAGAGGGGTTGCGGACGGGGGCGCAGGTTGTCGGGTTGCTGGTGGTCTTCTGCCTGATGCCGCTGGTGCTCCGTCGGCTGTGGGACACCATCGCGCTTCCGCCGCAGGGGCTGCGCGAACGGCTGCTCGACTTGTGCGCGGCCCACGGGGTGCGGGTGAGGAACGTTTTGGTGTGGCGGACGCATGGCTCACTCGCCAACGGCGTGGTAATCGGGATTGTCGGCCCGCTGCGCTACATCCTGCTCTCGGACGCGCTGCTTGATGGCCTCGAGGACGAGGAGGTCATGGCTGTGATGGCCCACGAGGTCGGGCATGTCCGCCGCCGGCACATGCTCTGGCTCGGGGCGGCCCTCGTGGCGTGCACGGGCGGGTGCTCGCTCATGCTGACCATGCTGGGGAGGGTAGCGCTCGACTCTCTCGCGCCCGCGTGGACGGCGGGATGGAGCAACGGGCGCGGGCCCATGACGTTGGCAGAAGGGGTCGCCGAGGGGGTGCTGTCGCTCGCGGGCCTTGGGCTCGGGCTGGTCGCCTTTGGCTGGGTGGCGCGGCGGTTTGAATGGCAGGCCGATGCGTTCGCTGCCCAGCACCTGAGCGGCCTGCGCACACGCCAGCGCGAGTCCGCGCATGCGTCCGGGCTGCTCGTCAGCGAGGGGGCGGTGCTGGCGATCGTGGGCGCGCTCAATGCCGTGGCCCGGCTGAACGGGATCGAGCGTCGCCGGTTTAGTTGGCTGCACGGGTCGATCGCCCGACGGGTGGAGAATCTCTGGCGCGTGGTGGACCTTCCGGCCCGCGACCTTCCGATCGATGGGGTGGTGCGCCGGGTCAAATGGGCGTGCGCGGCTGTGGTGGCGGGGCTGGTGGCCGCCGCGGTGTGGCTCTGAGGCCTGCCGCTACTCTTGTGGATGCGCCTGGTGAAGATGCACGGTCTTGGGAACGACTACCTGTACCTTGACGCGGTCTCCGCGCCGCTTCTGGCGCGGCATCCGGACCTTCCCGGGCTGGCGCGGCGTGTGAGTGATCGTCACACGGGGGTGGGCTCCGACGGGCTCATCATGATCGGCGAGCCGACCGGGCCGGGGGCGGCCCGCGGCGCGCGGGTGCGGATGCGGATGTTCAACGCGGACGGGACGGAAAGCGGCATGTGCGGCAACGGCATCCGCTGTGTGGCGAAGTTCGCGGTGGACCGATTGGGGATGAGCGCCCAGCCGCTTGCCGTCGAGACCGGGCGCGGCGTGCTGAACATCGAGTGGGCCCGGAAGGCCGGCGGAGGTGTCACGGGCGCGACGGTGGACATGGGCGAGCCGATCCTCGAACCGGCGCGGATTCCGATTGACCTTTCCAAACTGGAGCCGGGTAAGGGCGCTCAGCGCTATGTGCTCCCGGAGGCGCGGCAACTTCCGGAGTTTGTAGCGGTGTCGATGGGCAACCCGCACATCGTGATCTTTGATCCGCGCCCGATTCGCCAACCCGAGACCGACCGCTTCATGGCCGGGTTCGGGCCGACGATGGAACGGCACGTGGCCTTCCCGGAACGCACGAATGTCCATCTTGTGAACGTCTCATCGCGGACCGAAGCGACGATGGTGACGTGGGAGCGGGGCTCAGGGCTGACCCGGGCTTGCGGCACGGGGGCCTGCGCTGTGCTTGTGGCCGGAGCGCTGACGGATCGGCTTGACCGGGGCGCGACGATCCACCTTCCCGGCGGAGATCTTCAGGTGCGGTGGGATGAGTGGAGCAACCACGTCTTCATGACCGGCCCGGCGAGCGAGATCTGCGAGGTCGAGTGGCCGGACATGACCCCCTGGAGCCCGACGCTCCGCCCCACCATCTTGACCGAGCGGCTGGTGCTGCGGCCGTTCCTGCTCAGCGATGCGCCGCGTGTTGCAGAACTGGCGGGTGCGAAGGAGATCGCGAGCACGACCCTTCTCATCCCTCACCCTTACCACGAGCAGGATGCGATCCGCTGGATCGCCACGCACGACGATGAGTTCGTGTGCGGTCGGGGCGTGAACTTTGCGATCTGTGCACGGGGTCCCGGCGGGGGGGGCGGGCCGGTCATGGGCGCCATCGGGCTGGTGCGCTCGCCGCGGCATCAGCGGGCAGAACTTGGTTACTGGATCGGCGTGCCCTTCTGGAATCAGGGGTTCACGACGGAGGCGGCCCGCGCCGTGGTGAAGTACGGGCTGGAGACACTGGCGCTCCGCCGGGTTGATTCTCACCACTATGCCCGCAATCCCGCGAGCGGTCGGGTGCTGGAGAAGGCGGGATTCGTGCGCGAAGGGATGCACCCGCGCTATGTTCACAAGTGGGAGGGCTTCGAGGATGCGGTGATGTACGGCATCCTGAACCCCCGCGCTTGATGAGACCCGGGGAGAGGCGTTATGGGGGCGGAGGCGGCAGCGCAGCGCATGAACTGGGGAAACGCATGACCCTGACGGCCATTGAGCAGCGCATCACCGGGGCTGTGGCGGCTCGCGCCGGGGCGCTCCTTGACGATCTGCGCCTTCATGTGGGCCTGGCCACCGGTCCGGGCGGCGCTGGCCCGCTCGAGGAGACGCGGGCCCGACTGGGGAACCGATTGGCCGCGCTCGGTGCTGTGCTGAAACGCATCCCGGGTGATGCTCGCCCTGAGTGGCTTGAAACCACGCCGGGGCCGCCCGGCCCTCCTCCGCCGACGCTCATGGCCGACCGCGTGACGGGCCTCGCCGCGGGCGTTGGCAGGCGCGTCCTGCTCGCCGGTCACCTTGACACGGTTCACGACTCGGCGGGGGGCTTTCGTGAACTCTCGATCGCGCCCGGCGGCAAGTCTGCGACCGGCCCCGGGTGTGTGGACATGAAGGGCGGCCTGGTGATCGCGGTGGCCGCGCTCGAAGCCCTTGAAGAGTGTGGTGTGCGCGTTCCGTGGTCGTTCGTCCTCAACAGCGATGAGGAGACCGGCTCATACCACTCCGCGGGCGCGCTGGCCAGCGTGGCCCGCGAGCATGACATCGGCCTGGCGCTCGAACCCGCGATGAGCAAGGGCGAGTTGGCGATTGCGCGAGGCGGCTCAGGACAGTTCATGATCGAGGCGTTCGGCCGCGCCGCCCATGTGGGGCGTGATTTCGCCGTCGGGGTCTCGGCGGTGGACGCGCTCTGCCGTGGAGTGATTGCTGCGCACGGACTCTCTGAACCAGGCGCGGGGCTGTGTGTGAATGTCTCGCCCCTGCGGGGTGGGGGAGCGACCAACGTGGTCGCCGACCATGCCCGGGCGTGGGGGAATGTGCGCTTCCCGGCTGGTGATGCGGGCCCTGCCCTTGAGGCCGCGCTCGCGCGGCTGGCGACCGCGGGGAACGGGCTTCCCCGCGTGGTGGTGCATCGCTCCTTCAACCGCCCGGCCAAGCCGATGCTCCCGGCGACGGAGCGTCTGGGGCTGGCGGCGCGGGCGGTGGCTGAAGACCTTGGCCAATCGCTCCCTTTCGGCACGAGCGCGGGGGTCTGCGACGGCAACAACCTTCAGGCGGCGGGTCTCCCCACGATCGACACGCTTGGTGTCCGCGGCGGGGGGCTGCACACGCCGGAGGAGTGGATTGAGCTGGCGAGTCTGGTGGAACGGTGCCAGCTCCTTGCGGTGCTGACCGCCCGGCTTGGGACCGGCACAGTGTCGATTGCATGATGTACGATGCCCCATGGCGCTGGTCTATGTGGGCATCGATGAGGCGGGATATGGGCCGTTGCTCGGCCCGCTCACGATCGCGTCGTCCACATTCCGCGTCGAGGGCTGGCGCCCGGGGGACCCGGCGCCCGACCTCTGGTCACTGCTCGCTCCGGGGGTCTGCCGAAAGGGCCGGGATGCCAAGGGACGAATCGCGGTCGACGACTCCAAGAAACTGAAAGGGGCCAACGACTCAAAGCGGCACCCGCTGACGCACCTTGAGCGGGGCGTGCTGTCGTTTCTCTCTGCCCGGGTGGAGGCGGGGGACCTGCCCACGGACGATGCCCAGTTGCTCGAGATGCTCGGGGCGAAACTCGAACACCACCCGTGGTACGAAGGGCGGCCCGCGCCGCTTCCCGTGAGTGCGGCCGTTACGGATGAGGAGAGTATTGATCGTGCCCTTGGCGCCCTGCGTATCGGGGCCAACCCGCTGCGCGGAGCGCTTGAGACGGCGGGCGTGACGTATCTCGGGTGTGCCTGCAAGTCCGTGGGCGAGACGCTCTTCAACCAGACCGTGCGCAAGGAGGGTTCGAAGGCCGCCTGCACGGCCAAGGGTGTTGGGTTCCATCTCCGCACCGTGTGGGATCACTACGCACGCGATGCCGGTCAGCATCCCGAAGAGCATGGGGTGCGGGTGGTCTGCGATCGCCAAGGAGGGCGGGTGGATTACGAGGATCACCTCGGCCAGATGGTGCCGGGGAGCAGTGTCGAGACCATCGAGCAACGGCCAGAGCGCAGCAGGTATGAACTGACCGGCCGGGGTGAGGACGGCGCGGCCCGAGCGATGACGGTGCTCTTCATGCCCGAAGCGGAGAGTGCCCACCTGCCCGTGGCGCTCGCGTCCATGACGGCGAAGTATGTGCGGGAACTCGTGATGGGCCGGTTCAACCGGTTCTGGAAGGGGCGCATGCCCGAACTCAAGCCGACGGCCGGTTACCGCGAGGACGCGGCCCGCTGGCTCCGCGACGCGGCCAGGATCGTGACCCGCGACGAACGGACGGCGATGTGCCGGATCGCTTGATCTCTGCTGAATGCCCGAACCTCTCGCCCCCTTCCAACCCCGCCCGACCCCACCCGCGCTGACAAACCTGATGACTGACACTGCACTCGTCCACCTTCGTACCGCTGCGCGACTCGCTGTCCGCGGCTTCGGTCATGTCGAGCCCGGGGCGATGGTCGGGTGTGTGATCACCGCCCCAGGGGGAGCGGTCATCGGTCTTGGCCACCACCGCGGCGTGGGGCGGCCACATGCCGAAGCCGAAGCGCTCGCGGGCTGTCGGCAGCGCGGGCACGACCCTGCGGGGGCCACGGTGTATGTGACATTGGAGCCGTGTGCCAAGCCCGGCCGCAACCCGCCGTGTGCCGCGGCGCTGATCGCGGCGAAGGTGGGCGCGGTGGTCTATGCCCAGCGCGACCCAAACCCGCTGAAGGCGGGCGGGGCCGCCCTGCTTGAGAGTGCGGGCATCGCGTGCCAGCAGTACACCGGGTGTGTCGAGGCCATGCGCGTGGGCGACCCCTTCATCAAGCGGATCACGACCGGCCTGCCGTGGGTGATCGCCAAGTGGGCCCAAACGATCGACGGGCGCATCGCCACACGCACCGGGGCGAGCCAGTGGATCAGTTCGACGCGCTCGCGCCAGCGGGTCCACCGCCTTCGGGCCGGGGTGAGCGCGATCCTGACCGCCATCGGCACCGTGCTTGCGGATGATCCGCTGCTGACGGCCCGCGGGGTGCCGCTGCGGCGCCGTGCCCTGCGCGTGGTGGTGGACGGGGCACTCCGCACTCCGCCGGGGTGCCGGCTCGTGGCCACCGCAAGGGAGGCGCCGTTGTTGATCGCCACCTCCGCCGAAGCGCTGGCCCGGAGGGGGCAGGAGGCAGCGGCGCTCACCGCGGCAGGTGCCCGGCTCCTCACGATCCCCGATGAGCACGGGATGCTCGACCTGCGTGCCCTGCTCGGGGTGCTTTTTCAGCAGGCGGATGTGGCGAGTGTACTGCTTGAGTGTGGTCCCACACTGACAGGGGCGATGCTGCGTGCGGGACTGGTGGATGAGGCCCATGTCTACACCGGGCCGCTGCTTCTGGGGGATGATGTCGCGCCCGGGCCGGTGGCCCCCGGCCCCACTGATTCAAGCGGCGAGGGTGTTCCGCTGCTGCTGAGCGACGCCCGACGGCTCGCGCTCGTCAGTGTTCGCCGCATGGGGGATGACATCCGCTCGGTCTACCGCCTCGGGCCGCACGCCTGAAGGGCAAGGCCCGCAACTACAATGGAAGACACGCGGCCGGCGCGGACAACGGTTGTCCCTTCCGGTTGCGCCCGTACTCATCCTGAAGGTCATTCGGCGTCCCGCGCGTGCGCGTTCAGACGCTGCTACGAAGGAGTCGTTCGCATGTCCGCTCAAGCTCCCACAGGCACCAAGCCCCTGCTGCGCCGTCGCTGGTTCCGGATTCTCGCCGGGGGCCTCGTGGTGATCGTGATCGGAGGCCTGATCCTGCTCGCCGCGGCACCCTCGATCG
>JBQTIJ010000415.1:0-8131 GCA_052388255.1 Phycisphaerales bacterium | reverse complement strand
CCGCAGAACACTGGTCGCGCGTCGCCCGTGCAGATGCCGGGCTCCTCGCCCACGAACTCGCCGACCACCTCCCGCCCGGCCTCAGCGCCAAGCGCTCCCCCACCCCATGAACCCGCCCCCCCCGCTCACACCCCCGTGCGCGGGCCCTTTGTGCTGTGGATCGTGACGCAGACGACGGTGAACGGGACGACGACGACGGAGGAGCGGCCCTTGATCGACGGCCTGCTTGACGCGAGTTTCACGCTCGAATATGACGTGGGGCCGACGCTGCTGACAGCGACGATTGACCTGACGATCCAGCCGCGGGGCTCGGAGTATGCGACGTTCGACGCGCAGACGGGGACGTGGTCGGTGATGAAGTACGACGAGCACACGCAGCGGTTCACGGAGCAGCGGATGTCGACGGTCGACGCGACGACGAACACGATCCGGCTGATCGCCTCGACGGGCCCGCGGAACGGGGTGTGAGCGGGCGGGGCGGGTTCAAGGGGTGGGGGAGCGCATGGCGCTGAGGACGGGCGGGAGGTGGTCGGCGAGTTCGTGGGCGAGGAGCCCGGCATCTGCACGGGCGACGCGCGACCAGTGTTCTGCGGCGAGGCCGTGGGCGCGGACGGCGATGCGGGCTGCGTCGTAGAGATCAAGGGGCCTCTCCGCGGGCCGCGGGCGCGGGGGGAGCGGGTAGGGGCGGGGCGGCTCCGGGGGCGCGACGAACTGGGCGATGAGGCCGCCGATGAGACCGGCGAGGACATCCCCCGTGCCGGCGGTGGCGAGGGCGTGGGTGCCGGTGGAGTTGATGAAGGTGCGGAGGCCGTCGCTGACGACGGTGCCCGCGCCCTTGAGGACCACGACACACCCGAGACGGCGCGCGAGGTCGGCGGCGATGGCGGGGCGATCCGCTGGCGCGGCGGGATCACCCTTGAGGCCGAGGGGGGCCATCAGCCGGGCGCATTCGCCGGGATGGGGCGTGATGACGAGGGGCGCGTTGATCTCGCGCTCGAACGCGCTGGTCTCGGCGAGGGCGTTGAGGCCGTCGGCATCGAGGACGACGTGGACATCATGCTGCTGAACGGCGCGAAGGGTGAGCGCGACAGGCCCGGGGCCGCGGCCGAGGCCGGGGCCGACAACGAGGGCTCGGGCGGCGGGGTCGAGGGCGCGATCGAGCGTGGCGGCGGCGAGGTGGGGCTCGACGGTGTCGTCGTGGGCGGTGGGGAGAACGAGGGCGGTCGCGGAGGGAAGGGCGGCGAGGGCGGCAACAGCGATAGAGGCGGGGGTGACGAGTTTGACGAGTCCGGCGCCGGAGCGGAAGGCGGCCCGCGCGGCGAGAACGGGCGCGCCGAGCATGATCAAGCCGTCACGGGCGGAGCCGCCGACAAGGACGACGGTGCCGAAGGTGCCCTTGTGTCCCGCGGCGGCGCGGGGGGGGAGCGCGGGGCAGGGGGAGTCGTCAAGCACGACGGTCATGGAGCCGTCCGTTCCACGGTGATCGCGAGGCGGCCGATGAGGGGCGCCATGGTGACGAGCGAGTTGCTGTCGTCGGCCTCGGCGAGCGAGGAGGTGGCGATTGTGATGTGGGCGGCGTCGAAGGGGGTGGCGTCGTCGAGGGTGGCGTCAAGATCGATCCAGCGGGTGACGCCGTCGCTGCCGGGGAGGTAGGCCTGGGCCCACATGTGGTAGCCGAAGACCCCCTTGGCGTCGCCGAAGGAATCGACATATTCAAGCCCGAGGGCGACGCGGGCGTGGAGGCCGGTGGCGCGGAGGAGCGCGGCGAGGAGCACGCCGTGCTCGGTGCAGTCTCCGGTGCGGGTTCGGGCGACCTCTGAGGCGGTGGCGAAGCCGACATCAAGGTTCTTGCGCGAGATAGTGCGGTGGACGAAACGACGGAGGGTCTCGGCGCGTTCGGCGTCGGGGGCTTTTTCTTTGCCCTTGAGGGCCTTGGCGGTGAGGTCGAGGATGGCCTGATCTGTCGGGTCGATCATGGATGACCGGCCAAGGGTCTGCTCGCTCAGGTCGGTCTTGGGGACGGTGATGGAGTGTGCGCGCACGACGCGCAGGCGGCCGGACTGGGGGTTGATGCGCTCGAAGGACTGGCTGGGAAGGAGCGGGAAATCCGGGAGGTCGCCGGCGCTCGAGCTGAGGAGATAGACGGCCTCCTGAAGCTCGCGTGGCTTGTTGATGGGGCGATCGGGTTTGACGAGCGTGCTGACGAGAAACTCGGGGGCCTCGGTCGGTGAGAGGGCGAGGGCGCGATCGGCGGCGATCTGCACGAGTTTCAGGCCGCCGAAGTCCACCTCTGAGCGCAGGACGAGGCCGGTGGCGTCGACGAACTCGACACTCTTGGCGCCGGGCATGAGATCGACTTCCGAGGACCACCGGATGGCGGGGACGCTCTTGCCGAGGACCTCAACGGTGGTCTCGCGTTCGGCGATGGTGTAGGTGGTGGTCGAGACCTGAAGGCCGCCGCCCATGCCTTCGTCGAGGGACTTGAGTTCGATGGTGCTTTCGCCGGCTTTGAGCGCAGCGGCGACCTTGCGGGCGGCGGCGCCGGGGGGGAGCCAGCCGGGGGCGGGGCGCGGCAGGGTGGACTCCGTCACGCGGCCCTGGGAGAGCGTCTTGACGGTGATGTCGTCTTTGCGGAAGGTGTAGGTCTTTTCGACCGGGCTGGCGCCAAGGGCGCGGAGGGTGCGGAAGGAGAGGGGTTCACCGGCGGCGGTCTCGAGCCATTCTGAGGTCATGGCGAGTTTGACAGCGATGGGGCCGCGCTTGATCTCAAGGGCCATTTCGTTGAGGGTCTTGAGGTTCTCGCCATCTGGGGCCTGCATCAGGCGGGCGTGGCCGGCTTTTTTGCCGAGCATCTGCACGACGTAGTACCGGTCGCTCGCGGGCGCATCTCCGCCGAGGGTGCGGAGCGAGAGGCCGAGGATGGCCGTCGCCAATGTGAGCAAGCGGACGAGGGGGAATCGCGGGTTCACGATCGGGTCTCCGTTCCTTCAGCAGGGTTCGCCTGACGCTGCGCAGGGGCGAGCCGGGAGGGCATTGCGGGCATCAGGACGCGGGCTTGGGTTCGGGGCGCACGTGCATCTCGCCGAGCCAGCCGGAGAGGGAGCGGCCAATAGGCATGCCGATGAGCCCGCCGGCGAGCCAATCAAAAGGGGTCATGCGGGCGATGTTGATGAGGGTGCCGGCGGTGGCGCGGGCAACCATGCCGCCCGAGCCGCTGGAGCCGTGAAGGAGCACCCCCATGATGGGGCCGACGATGGCGAGGGCCATGAGGCCGGTGGCGACGACGGCGGGGTGAGCACGGCGGACGATGACGGTGGCGGCGATGGTGCCGATGATGGCCGTGGCGGCGCCGGTGGCGATGGCCTGCCCCTTGAGCATGTTCTGGGCGACGGCCCACGCGGCGACGAACCCGGCGGCGAAGATGCAGGCGAAGGCGACGGCGTGATCAGCGCGGCTCGTGGATGGCTCGGGCGTGGGCGGAGTGGGGCTCGACAGGGCGAGGCGCTTGTGGTTGGCGGCGGCGACCATGCAGGCCGCGCCGGCGGCGAGGAAGCCGAAGACGCCACCCTCAAGGCCCATGAGCCAGGCGCGGTTGGCGGCCTGGGTGGCGCGGAGGATCTCGTCCATGGTGCCGAGCCCGGCGGCGGTCCAGGCGAGGACGACACCAAGGTTGAGGAGGCCGACGTTCAGGGAGACGAGGCGCGCGGAGAGCATGCCCGTGGCGGTGGCGAGGATGAGGCAGCCGAGGGCGCGGAGGATGCCCGTGAAGGGCGCGGCGTTGACAAAGGCGGAAACGTGGCGGCTGCCGTCGGCGGCGGTGATGCCGGAGATGAGAGCGTGGGCCAGCGGGCCGACGACGAGGAGCGCGAGGAGAAAGAGCCCCCAGCGCAGGATCGAGTTCGCCATGGGTGAGCGTAGGGGAGTTGGCTGCACCCGATTCGCGAAAGGGCACGTACGGTTGGGGATGCGGCAAGGTTTTCTGCAGCGCGGGGTTGTTGTGGTCGTGGGTGCGACGCTTCTGGCGGGGAAGGGGCTGGCGCTGGGGGACCCCGTTTCGCCCGATCGGGCGACGCGTCACTTTGAGCAAGCGCGGGGGATGGTGAACGCATGGGGGTCGGCGGCGTTCAAGGGTGAGAAGTTGCCGGGGAGTTTTGAGGGGGCGGCGGTGCAGATTCGGATGGGGGGGGAGTTGTGGGGCCGGGCGGCGCGGTGGACAACCGGGAACGGACCGGCGGCGGATGAGCCCGGAGTGCTGCTCGAGCGGGCGGTGCGGGGTGCGCTGGCGTCGGCGGATGAGCGGCTGCCCGGGGCGGCTGATGCGTTGCGGGATGCCAAGCGCGGGGCGATGGCGCCGACGCTGACGCTGAGTGTGGAGTTCGCGCATGATCTGGCGGCGATGATCCCGCAACCAGCGACCCTTGAAGAACTCGATCGGGTGCTCTCGCCGGGTGTGGATGGGGTGGCGGTGCGGCGGGTGGGCGGGGCGGGGGTTGTGGGGGCGGCGGGGGGAATCGAACCGGTGTTTCCTGGTGAGATGGCAGCGTTCAACCAACCAGCGTCGCTGGCGGCGCGGATGGCGATCTCAAGGTTGCTGGGTGACCCGGCCAAGGCAGTGCTGCCGCTGGCGGATCTGACCAAACAAGAAGGGGTCGAGATCTGTACCTTTCGGACCGTACACATTGTGCAGACGCGGGCGGATGGTGAGATGCGGTTTGTGCGGCGCGGGGATCGGGTGGTGCTGCTGACGGATGTGGCGCGGATGGGAGAGATCGCCACGATGGGTCAGGGGATGGCGGATCACCTATCGCGACGGCTGGGACCGGGGGGCGCGGGGGCTGGCGTGTACAACGCGGCAATCGACCGGGTGGAACCGACCGGTGAAGGGGGCGCGCTCTCGGAGATGCTCTCGATCGGGGCCCTGGTGCGGTGGTCATGCACTGAGCTGGCGTCCCGCCCGCTTTCGCCCCTTGCGGCGGTCGAGATGATCACGGCGTGCGCGGAACGGCTGCCGCGGGAGGCGGCGTGTGGACTGGACGGGACTTTTCACGCGGCGATGACGCTGGCGCTTGGCGATGTGGATCGGTGCCGCG
Organism: Phycisphaerales bacterium; assembly: GCA_052388255.1. GTDB lineage: Bacteria > Planctomycetota > Phycisphaerae > Phycisphaerales > UBA1924 > JAEUIX01. The sequence continues at coordinate 3,041 of JBQTIJ010000415.1, read as the reverse complement.
GGGCATGTAGCCCGGAACAAGCGCGGGTGGCGAAGGGTCTTTCGGCGAACCTCATGAAGAACGCGGCGGGGCTAGCGGGAAGTGATAAAGAGCGAACGTCGCCGATCGTGCTCCTCGCGGGGGTGCGCTGCGCGGGGGTGATCGGTGAGCCGGTGCGCGGGTGGCGCGCGCGCATCGCGGCGGCGCTAGCGTCGCAGACGCCGGCGCAGTTGCCGGGGGCGATGCCCTTTCTGGGGTTGGCGGTGATGGAGGCAAGCCAGGATGTGGGCGGCGCGGGCGCGGACGAACAGGGTGCGGCGGTGACGGCGCTGCGGCGGTTGAGGGCGGATCTGAACGACCACCAATTGCGCGCGGGGACGACGCGCGAGGCGGTAGCGGACCTCTTGGGGGGCGTGGCCTTCAGCGCGGCGAGCAACCCGCTGCCGACGTGGCAAACGGCGCGGCCGCTGGTGGTGCAGGCGCGCATGCTGGGGGATGAGCGGTACACGAACCTTGAGGAGATTCCCGGCGAGACGATGCGTGTGATGATGGGACGGAGATTCCTGAGGCAACTGCAGTGCGACGATCGGACGGCGTGGATGCACCCGGGCGCTGCGACGGCCGCGGGGGGCGTTCGCGCGGCAGGGTGGGAGCAACGACTGCCGATCGAAGCGACGGCATCGGGGTTGATGGCGGTGACGGAAGCGCTGGAGGGATTGGCGAGGGCGGAGCGGAGGGTGAGGGGGCGAGCGGAAGAGGGTGGGGGCGCTGCGGGGGAGAGGTGAATGTGGGGAGAGCGCGCGGCGATGGTCGCGTGGGCATGCTGCTTTGGCTGGGGAGAGGCCGCGGCGACTGAGCGATGCGCGGCAAGAGTGGAATGCCGGAGGAGGGACTTGAACCCACACGCCTTTAGGGGGCGACGGATTTTGAATCCGTTGCGTCTGCCAATTCCGCCACTCCGGCAAGGGAGGTGCAGAGGGTAGCGCGTGGGCGTGGGGGCGCGTGGGTCAGGGGGTTCCGCGGCTGGGTTTGGGCTTGGCAGCGGTGAGGCCGCGGGCGAAGGTCGAGAGTTCGGCGAGGGTGTTCAGGAGGGTGACGCCGGGGGGGAGAGGGTGAGATGGTGGGAGGTACTCTCGGCTGGCGCGGCCGCCGAGGGCGATGGGGATGGCGCGGCGTTCGAGGCGGGAGGCGAAGGCGCGGAAGGCGTCGGCGGAGCCGCGGCCGGTGGGGGCGATCGAGAGTGAGAGGAAGACGAGGCGGGCGTCAAAGCGGAGGGCGGCTTCCTCAATGCCGGCGAGGGGCATGCGGGGGCCGAGGTTGATGTCGCGGAAGCCGGCCTCAGCGAGGGCTGCGGAGGCGGCGAGGGAGGGGAGGATGTATGGGTCTTCACCGGGCGCACCACCGAGGGCGATGGGGGCGTGGCGGCTGGGTGGACCGATGAGCAGGCGGAGCTGGTTCATCGCGCAGATGGCGATGTCGCTTGCGCGGTGCTCGATCACGATTCCCCATTCCTGGTGCTGGTAGAGTTCGCCGATGCGTTGCATGGCGGCGCGGAGAGGGCCATCGACAATGACGGCGAGAGAGGCGCCCTCGACATACATGGCCTGGAGGAGGCCGCGGACGACGGGGGCATCGCCGGATTCGAGGGCGTGATAGAGCGCGTCCTCACGATCGGAGGGGGTGCGGCCGGCGCGGGGGAGGTGAGAGAGTTCGGTGAGGCCGAGGGAACCGGGGCGGACGAGGGGCGTGCCGAGGGCACGGACGAAGCGGACGGCATCGGGTACGGCGATGCGGCGGTGGCCGCCGGCGGTGCGTGAGACGCTGAGGCGGCCTTCATCGGCCCACCGCTTGACCGAGGACTCGCTGACGCCGAGGGCGGTGGCGAGGTCCTTTGGGGTGATGGTGGGTTTCATGGTAGTCTGTGGACGATTTGAACGAGTATACCATGGGATGGGCGCAGGTGCAAGGACGTGATCGTGGGTGCCTGTCGATGGGAACGGTGTGGGTAATGAGGTATTCTGAGGGGATGCGGGGTTGACGGACGCGGGGAGCGGTGGTAGAGTGTGGTGAACGATTTGGACGATTTGTGATCGACAACCCGCTTCCCGCAGCCCGCGGATCATTCTGTTCATGTGTTTGACAGGTGGTCCGCGGGTCTTTTTTTGAGGGTGGTGATCGATGGAGTGGCGGCCGTGATGCACCTGCACTGGTTTCGATCGGACCTGCGGACGCGCGACAACACCGCGCTGCACGGCGCGGCGGAGGCGGCTCGGACGGCGGGGGCAGCGCTCGGTGGTCTGTATGTGGTGTCGCCGGGTGATTGGCGGCGGCACGACACGGCAGCGGTGCGGGTGGACTTTGTGCTGCGGACGCTGGCGGTGCTGAGGGCGGATCTTGCGGCGCTGAACATTCCGCTGTTCGTGCGCACAGCGGCGGCGCCGAGCGCGGTGCCGGGCGTGGTGCTGGAGTGCGCCCGGTCGGCGGGGGCGGGGCATGTACACTGGAATATTGAGTATGAGGTGAACGAGGTGGCGCGGGATTCGGCGGTGCGTGCGGTGCTCACGGGTGCGGGGATCGGGGTGCATGAGTCGCATGACCAGTGCATCATCGAACCGGGTGCGGTGCTGACCCAAGCAGGTAGGCCGTTTACGGTCTTTACGCCCTTCAAGAACGCGTGGATGCGGGAGTTTGCGGCGCGGTCGCCGGAACTTCGCTCAACGCGGCTGCTGCCGGCGCCAGCGCGGCAGGAGGGGGGCACGCTGCGGGGCGAAGACGTGCCGACGGAGGTCGCGGGCTTTCGATCGACGGTGGCGGCGGAGGTCTGGCCAGCGGGTGAGCGGGCGGGGCTGGCGCGACTGGGGCGGTTTGTTGAGGGCCGGATGAGCCAATATAAGGCGGAGCGCGATCGGCCGGACCTTGAGTCCACAAGTTGTCTGTCACCATATCTGGCGGCGGGGATGGTCTCCGCGCGGCAGTGTCTGCTTGCCGCGGTGAAGGCGAACGAGGGGCGTGTGGAGGGGGGCGGGGCGGGCCCGGCGTGCTGGATCAGCGAGTTGATATGG
>JBQTIJ010000414.1:0-17926 GCA_052388255.1 Phycisphaerales bacterium | reverse complement strand
ATCATGGGCGGGAGCGGCCACCTGTCGAACCAGCAGTCGTTCGAGGCCATCCGTCGAATCCAGCCGCGGTCAGGCGTGGTGTTGCTGCACCTTTCGCGAGAGTGCAACCGACCGGAACTTGTGGCCGCGATGCACGACGGCGCGCCTTATGGCGTGACCATCTCCGGCCAGGGCGTGGCGACCGAATGGATCACCGTGGCGGGTTCTGGGTCAACGACACCGTCGACCATGATCGACACGACCAGCGTCGCCCACGCGCCGCTCTTTGCTGCGTTGATCACGCGGGAAACACGGCTCACGCCCGCCCTGCCTGCGCGGGGTCACTGATCACGTTCGCCTGGTAACAGCGGCCGGTCCGGCCACGGCGGGGAGCCGGGGAGGTGGTGCGGCGCAAGCCCGTTCGCGGCCCCTGCATCGGGCGGCTCAAAGGCCACCGACGCCGCGCCGAGCACGGTCCCGGTCGCGACCGCAAGATCGACCTGAGAAATCTGGTAATCCGCAAGGGCCCGGATCTCCGCCGACTGGGCATCAGCCAACCGTGCCGCGGCGTCGAGCACGTCTGTGCTTGTGCGAACCCCCTGCGCGAACTGCCGCCGCTCGGCCTCGAGCGTTCGGCCCGCAAGCACGCTCGCCTGGCGCGACGCGAGGATGCGCTGCCACCCTGCGCGAATACGGTCTGCCGCGTCGAGCACCTCCTGCCGGATGAACTGCTCCTGCTCGTGGCGGCCGGCGATACGCTGCAGGCGGGTGAGGATGGCACGCGTGAGCCGGGCCTCGGCACCCTCATTCCCCAGCGGAATCTCCGCTGAGAGCCCGACAGAAAAACTCTCGAACCGGGTTCGGGGGAGTTCGCCGAGGTTCTCCCGGAACATCGTTCCGAGGGAGGCAAAGCTGTATGAGCCGTCAAAGTTCACAAGGGGAAGGACCTGGTTCCGGGCGACACCCTCGTTGACCGCATCGGAGAGGATGGCAAGCTCCGCCTGGACGAGTTCCATCCGCTCCTTGAGCGCGATCTCGATCAGCGTGGCGGAGTTAAGCTCGATCGGTGCGGGCGCGGCGTCGGTCTCGGGCACGAGCAGCGGCGTCGATTCAACGTCAAGGTCGGGTGAGTTCATCACGCGCTTGAGGGCCCGCTGCGCACGCAGCACGGCGTTCTCCGCGATGATGATCCCCTCCAGCCGTTCCGCGAACCCTGATTGGGCCCGTGTGACCTCCACCTCCGGGACATCGCCGCTCTTGAAGCGACGCTCGGTTTGTCGAAGCTGTTCGAGGGCCACTTCGTACTGCTGCTGGCGGACGTCGAGCTCCCGTCGCGCGGCATAAACCAGCCAGTACTGCCGCTCCGCCGTCGCGAGCTGCGCGATCACGGCAAGCTTGGTCCCCGCTTCAGCACTCTGCTGACCGTACCCCGCGATCATGATCGATGAGGTCGCAACCCCCTCGCCGGCGTTGCGAAGCAGGGGCTGGCTGAGTGAGAACGACAGATCGGAGGAGAAGAGTTGATTGCCAGCGAGCACGCTGCTCGGAGAATCCGTCTTTGTGCTGATGAAGTCCACACTGGCGCGCCCGCCGGTTCGTAACGGAACATCCACGCCCACCCCACCAGTCAACACCTTCTGCTGGTTGGGGATGGTCGTCTGCAACGTGGGGCGGTCATCGTCGCGGTAGCGCACAAAGGGCTGCACCACGGCCTCAAAGCGGGCACGCTCGGCCCGTAGCGACTCGTTGGCAATCGCCGGATCCAACATGGCCACACGGAGCGCGAGGTTGTTCCGCAGTGTTTCGGCTCGAACACTCGCGAGCGAGAGTGAGACCGTCGCGAGCCCTTCGAACCGGCTCGGAGCGCGGGGGGGGATCGCCTCGGTGTCGGCCGCCAGCGGGAGCGTTGGCAGGGCCGCCGCGCCGGGGGCGGACTTGAACTCCGTCACATTGAGCGAGCGGATCTCTCGAAGCCGTTCCGGCGGAATCATCGCGCCGCGATCGCTCTCGCGCGACCCAAGCGGGCTGGTGCAACCGGCGGCCAGGGCCAGCGCTGCCGCTGCGACCATGGTCGCGCAAGAGTGGAATGAACGCGCTGCGAGGTCATTCATGCCGGAGTGCCTCGATAGGGTCGAGCCGTGCGGCCTTGATGGCCGGGAAGAGTCCGAAGATGATGCCCGTGCCGGCGGAGAATCCGACGCTGAGCCCCACTGCCCACAGGGGGATCGCCGCCTTCGAGAACGCATTGTCGGCGTTCATGGCGGTCAACCACTTGATGCCGAAACCGAGAGTGAGACCGATGGCGCCGCCCACCAAGCAGAGGACCACCGCCTCGACAAGAAACTGGATCATGATGACCACCGGGGGCGCACCGACGGCCTTGCGCAATCCGATCTCGCGGGTACGCTCGCTGACCGAGACGAGCATGATGTTCATGATCCCCACGCCCCCCACGACGAGCGAGATCCCCACGATGATCATCGCCCCCGCTGTCATGTAGACCGCCACCTTGTTGAACTGCTCGCGGGCCTGCTCGATCGCCTCCACGCCAAAGGTGTTGGGGTCGCCCGGCTGGAGTTTCCGCCGCTTGCGCATGAAATCGACGATCTCGGCCTTGGCTTCCTCGAAGTCCTCAGGAGCGTTGGTCTGGCCCGCGATATAAAGCCCGGACATCCACTCCGGGCGCATGGTGTCCGCCGTCTTGAAGGGGATGTAGACCTCGGTTCGCGACTCCCCGCCGCCGAACATCGGGCTCACCGACTTGGTCTCCACAACGCCGACGATCAGGAACTTGCTGCCGGCGATCAGGAGCGTCTCGCCCACGCAGTTCGTGCTCATCCCAAGCTCTTCGATCGCCTTGTCGTTCACAAGGCAGACCTGGTGCCGGTTCTCGTCGTCAACGGAGAGAAAGGGCCGCCCATTGATCACGGTCCGGTTCTCGATGTCGTGCCACGATGGCCAAATGCCCGAGATGGCAACGTTGGGCTCAGTCCGGTCCCCGTACTGCACCGACGACGTGAAGCTCTTGATGGGAGTCAATCGCTTCAGCGACGGGCAGGCCGCGAGCATGCCTTCCGCCTCGGCGTTGGTCATCCGGACCTGACGCCAACTGAATCGGCCGACCTGGTCCCGGGGCATCCGCGGGAAGACCCATACGCGGCTGGCCCCGATCGACTCAAACTGCTCGAGCACGAACCCGCGGAGGCCCTGCGTCGCCCACACGGTGCCGATCACTGCGGCGACACCGATCACGATCCCCAGCGTGGTGAGGACGGCCCGCCCTTTGTTGGACCAAATCTGCCCGAGCGCAAGAAAGACGGTCTGAAAGAGCAGCCGGACGGGGGCACCAAGAACGTGGATCAGCGTGTTCATGGCTGCCCCTCCGCCTCTGGCGTCCCGGGACGATCCGCCGCCTCGGCTTGGGCCGCCGCAGCGTGATACTCGACCTGCGCCTCTGCGTTCTTCACCGCCTGCTGGGCCATCCGCGCCAGGTACTCGATGTGGATCGGGTCCACGGTGGTTGCAAAGTCTGAGAAGATCTTGCCGTCCCGGAGCCGCACGATGCGTTCTGCATGGCGGGCAACGTCCTCTTCGTGCGTCACCACGATGATCGTCTGCCCCTCGGCGTGGAGCTGCTTGAAGAGCTCGATGATCTCTTCGCTCGTCTTGGAGTCGAGGTTGCCGGTGGGCTCATCGGCGAGCAGGATGGTCGGTTCACCAACCAGCGCGCGGGCGATCGCGACGCGCTGTCGTTGGCCGCCTGAGAGCTGGTTGGGCTTGTGGCGGGTTCGCTTGGCCAAGCCGACCCGGTGCAGGGCCTTCCGCGCCCGCGCCGTCGCCCCGATCCAGAACCGCCGCGAGTACAGCAGGGGGAGGGCGACGTTCTTGAGGGCCGTATGCCGCGGCAGCAGCTCAAACGACTGAAAGACGAACCCGATCTCCTCGTTCCTCACCCGGGCGAGAGCGGCCGCGCCGAGCGATTCGACCGTCCGGCCGTTGAGCACATATGCGCCGGCCGTCGGCTGATCGAGGCAACCGAGGATGTTCATCAGCGTGCTTTTGCCTGAACCGCTCGCGCCCATGATGGCCACGAACTCGTTCTTGCGGATCTCGAGATCGATCCCTCGCAAGGCGTTGACACGTTCAACACCGATGCGATAGACCTTCTCGATCCCGCAGAGACGGATCGTGACCGGTTGTGCGCTACCGGGGCTGGCTGGGGAGTCGCTCTTCACCCGGGCGACCCCGCGTGGCCCTTTCCGCCCCCCGCGACGCCGGGCTTTGAATCCCCCTTCGGCCCGTTCTTTGGCTTCTCCTCGGCGAGGTTCTTGCCATCGCGAAGATCCTGCAGCACCTTGAATGGCCCAGTCACGACCGGCTGATCGGCGGACAGCCCCGCGATGATCACGGTGTGTGTCAGGTCGCTGCTGCCGACCGACACAGGGACGGACTTCGCCTTCCCCCCGTCCATGACATACACCACCCGAGCGAACGACTTGGTCCTGTCGACCGTCGTGCTGGCATCGACCGACGCCGCGGGCAGTTCGTCGATCCTCCGGTCGAGAATCGCCTGCGTGGGCACGCGGAGCACGTCGTACAACGTCTCGACCTCGATATCGACATTGGCCTGCAGGCCGGAGCGAAGGATCTCCCCCTGCGGCTTCTCGACCAGGACCTCCACCTCGTAGTAGCCGGTGCCATCGCGATCAACGATTCGTTTGAGCCCGACCTTTTCGACCGTCCCCACGAATCGCCGCCCCTTGTAGGCGTTGACGAACACCGTGGCCCGCTGCCCCTTCTGCACCGGAACGATGTTCGCCTCGTCCACGCGGGCCTTGAGCAGCATCAGGTCAAGGTCCGCGACCTCCATGATCACCGAACCGGCGTTGTTGAAGGTCCCGACCAGCACCAGTTCCCCAACCTCGACATTCAGTTTGATGACCACGCCGTCGTTGGGCGCGACAATCTCGCAGTTCTCAAGGTCTTTGCGGGCCCGGCTGATGTTCGCGTCCGCAACCGCGATCGAGTGTGTGCTCGCCTCGACGCTCGACTTGGCCCGCTGGAACTCCGACTCCGCGGCTTCAAGCCGTGACCGGGCCGTGTCGCCTGTTCGAGAAAGCTCGCGCTGGCGGGTCAGTTCCTGCTCGGCAAGTGTGAATGCGGCCCGTGCGCTGGAGAGGCGGGCTTCTTCGCTGCGCTTGCTCGCTTGCGTGCTCTCAAGGATCGAGAGGAACTCGCGCGAGTCAAGCCGCACCAGCACATCGCCGGCCTTGACACGCTCACCTTCGCGAAAGGGGAGCGCGGTCACGCGGGCCGCCACCTGGGCACTGATCTGCACTTTGGTCTTGGGCTCAATGGTCCCGGGGGCATTCACGGTCTTGACAAGGTTGCCGAGCTCGACCTTGCCAAGTCGAACTTCTGTCGCCTTCTCCCCGGGGCGCATGCTTGTGATCAGCTCCTGAAAGCCCGGAGACTGCGCGATGAAGTACCCCCCCATGCCGCAGCTGGAGACACTGATGACAAGCAGGCCCAAGAACCATTTCCACACGCGAGGGACTCCGAAAGGAAGGACTGTATGTGGCGGCGGAGGGAATGGCGGACAGGCCGCGCCGTCGGTGGATCCGCGGGCATCCGGTCGCGCTGGTTATAGGGAACCGCGGGCACCCGGTTTCGCCGTGAACGGCACGTGACCCGTCCTTAGGGTCCACAACCGGAGCGCAAGAAACAACACGACAAGGCGTGACCAAGGGGCAACCCGGGGTACCCGGCCGTACGAAGGCGGCTCCAGCGGATCGGGCCGATGGCCAGCGGGAACACCCCAGAGTGTGCATTCCGTCCCGCGGCAACCCCCGAGCGCTCAGCGCCAGAGAAGGTTCGCCACGTCATTGAAAGTGGTGATCAGGAAGACCGAGCCGATCAGCAGCAAGCCGCCGATCGCCGCCACGTTCTGGACCATCACACTCACCTGCCGACCGGTGACCTGTTCGAAGAGAATGAACAGGAACTGCCCGCCATCGACGATCGGCAGCGGCAGGAAGTTCACGACAGCGAGGTTCACACTCACGACCGCCATGAAGAAGAGCAGCCAGATGAACCCCTTGCTTGCCAGCAGCGTTCCCACGTGCGCGATGCCGACGGGCCCCTTCAGGTGTTCCACCTTCACAGTCCCCTGAAAGAGCCGAGCGAACGTCAGATAGGTGCTCGTCATCGCCCGTAGGGTCTCGCGCGCCCCCATGGCGATGGAGGCAAGCGGGTTCGACCCGCGCAGGGTGATGAGTTCTGGTGCAAACAGACCCTCGGACAACACGGTGGTCCATGAACTCGCCTGCAGCGCCTGTGCTGAGGCCGGATCGATCGTCAGTTCCACCGCTGGCGCGTCCACGAACCGCAGCAGTTTCTCCTCATGCGTCGCCTCCACCCGTCCTGACTGGAAGGCAACATGCACCGTGGATTTTCCCGACGCCGCCGCTCCGCGAAGCACCCGCCACGCATCGGCAAGCGCCGCCACGGGTTGCCCATCTATCGCGACGATTCGGGCGTTCTCGGGAAGCACGATCCCCGCCGCGGGCGGCGGTGGCGCGACCGTGTCGGCGTACGGCCTTGGCCCTGCCACGAGACGCGGATAACCGGCAACAAAGGGGAGCACTGCCGCGGAGTCTCCCCGATTGAACCCGATGGTCCCGCCCACCACCGGGACGCTCGGCAGGACAACGACTTTCATACCGCTGGCGGCGGGGCGCGCGATGACGAGATTCACGCTGCTGCGACCGCCCCGCTGGATCTCCGCGATGGCCTCGATCGGGCTCGGCCAACTCCGATCCCCAACCCGAATAAACACGTCGCCCGTGCGGATCCCGGCGTTCTCGGATCGTTCTGTCGTGGCTTCGACCCGCAGGAGCGGCATGAACCCCAGAAGGTGTTCGGCATTGACCAGCCCGCCGCCCGTGCTCGATTCGAACGTCTGCATCTGCATGGGGGCGCGGGGCGCGAGCGACTCGCGGACCCGCACCACAGCACCGCCCGGGCCCGCACCTTCAAAAACCACGTCAACCGGCGCACCATCCCCGCTTGCGGCCGCCTCATCGATGTCGATAATCGAGAGCCGCGCCCCGCCCGGGCCAGCGGTCTTACCCGCAACCTCGACCAACCGCATCCCAGGCAGTGCTTCCTTCAAGCCGCGGGCGCGCAGCGCCTTGGTGATGACTGCGTGGTCGCCATCCGCAGGTCGCGACCCTACCAGCTCACCCGACGCGGCGGGGAAGACACCGATGCCGAGCATCCGCGTGAATGGGTCGATCTTCGGAACGATCAAGAAACGCAGCGGCTCCTTCTCACCCCGCCGAGCGATCTCAAGCTCAATGGCCGCACCGGGGCGGGCCATCGCCGCCGCCAGGGAAAGATCCTTGAACGAGTCGGGCTTCTTGCCGTCGATGAGCAGTACCTCGTCCCCTCCGTGCAGCCCCGGCTTGGCTACGGCCTCATCGCTGGCGTTGGTCGCCACCGCAAGCGCGGCGGGCGATTCGGGGATGACCTCACCGATCTTGCATGGCTCGGTCTCAAGCCCAACGGAGAAGACGACCACAAAGAGCACAGCTGCAAGGATGACGTTGCAGACGACGCCAGCCGAAATGACCACCATGCGCTTGAACGGCGGGCTGCTCTGGTAGGAATCGGGCTCGTCGGATCGTGCCGATGGATCGGCATCGTCCTGCCCCAGCATCTTGACATATCCGCCGAGCGGAAGCACATTCAGCCGGTACTCTGTCGGGCTGATCCGGCCGACCCCGCCATCCACGGGCGGGGGAGTCGTCCCGGCCCTCAGGTTCAGATACTCGCGCTCGCTCGAGCCACGCCGAAAACCGAGTCCCGGTCGAAACGAGACCACCGCTGGCCCAAAGCCCAGCGCAAAGGCCATGACGCGGATGCCTGCCCAGCGTGCCGCCAGAAAGTGGCCGAGCTCGTGGATCAGGATGATCAGGGAGAAGCCGGCGATGACAATCGCGAGATCAAAGAGCGTGGCCATGATGGCCAGAAGTCGGTCCATGGCTGAGTTTATCGGCCAAATCTTCCGCCCGCAGCGCGAACCGTCGTTCTGTTCGACAGCGGAAACCCCCGCCGACTGCAAAAAAGAGGGGCGTCGTGGCAGCCCAATACCACGACGCCCCACGGTTCCGATCGCCGGAACAACCGGCGATGTCGGTGAGTGACCTCACGACCACGGATGTCCGGCCCATTGTGGGTCATTGCAGAAATCTCGGTCCTTCTGTCGGAGCGGCGATCCCCCCTGAGGATCGACAGGGCGGGATGTTGCCTTTCTCACGCTGCCCCCCCACACTTCCGCAATGCCCCTCCAGGGCTCGGACATCCCGCATTCGGCAGCCCATGCTGATGGTGCCCTTCCTGTGGCCGGGCCCGCGTCCCGACTGGACGCGGCCGGGTTCGCCGAGAGGTTCGCAGCGGCAAGTAAGGCATTGTGGGGTATCGCGGCCGCGATCGTGCGCGACCGGACCGAAGCCCACGATGTGGTTCAGGAGGCGGCAATGGTGGCGCTCAGCAAACTCGACGAGTTCGATGCGCGCTCCAGTTTCGTTGCCTGGGCGGGGCAGATTGTCCGGTTCACCGCCCTCAACGAAGCCCGGCGTCGTCGCCGCTCGAGGCAGTCCGCGACTGATCCGCAGATTGTCGTCACGCTCGGACGCAACGCCCCGGCCCAGGCGAACAGCGACGCGGTCTTCGATCGGGCTGTGCAGCAGGCACTTGACGAACTCGATGACACCCAGCGCACATGCCTTCTCATGCGGACCACCCTCGACCTCACCTACCCGCAGATCTCTGAAGCCCTCGGTATCCCCGAGGGAACCGCGATGAGCCACGTCCACCGCGCCCGCGCCGCTATGCGGGCAGCCCTCGCTGGTTCACCCTTCGCCTCAAGGGAGGGCGCGTGAACGAGCACCTCGACCTCTATCTTGACGGTGCCCTCCACGGCCAGGCCCTCGCGGACTTTGAGGCCCGCCGTGCTTCCGACCCCGCGCTCCGGGCCGAGGTTGCTCTCCAGCGGCGGGCCGACCAGTCAATCCGGGTTGCGCTCCCCTATCACCCCGCGCCACCGATCTCCTTTGCTCCTCCGGTGACGACGACAACCGTCGGCGGACACTCCATCGCCGGCCGCATCGCGCCGACTGTGGCACGGGCAGGGACCAACTGGCGGCGCCTTGGGCTGGCGGCGGCGGTGCTTCTTGGCGGTGCGGGTATCTGGGCCGGGTACGTGCACATCACCACACCCTCTTTCGAGCGGCTCATCCCGCCCGACATGGTGTATGGCCAGCTTGTGGCCGGTGGGTTCAAGCCCGAGTTTGTCTGTATCGATGACGCGGGTTTCGCCAAAGCCGTCCGGGACCGATTGGGCACGGCGTTGCACCTCACCCCTGCCGCGGGGATCGTCGCGCTCGGCTGGGGCTATGGCGATGACTATCAGGGCAAGATCGTCGGCCCTCGCACGCTCGTGCTCCTCGCCACTGTCGACGGCGAACAGGTGGTGGTTCTGATGGACCGGGCATCGGACGACCGCACACTCGTGATGCCCGATGCCTGCGGGCTCCACCTCTATCGTGCACAGGTCGGGCCGCTGGTCCTCTACGAGATCTCGCACTTCGAGCGTCCGCGGATTCTCCCGTTGCTCCACGAGTAAGCCACCGCACAAGCCGTACCGGGGCATCAGTAGAGCATCGCCACTGAAACGTCGTTGACATTCGTGCCGGTTGGATCCGTCTTGATGATCGATCCGGCGCCGCCAAGGTCGAGCCGCGCGAAGAAGGTCGCGCTGTCGTTGTTCTCGAGCATGGCTTCGGGCTCCATCTTCATCAGCGTCGCGAGGCGCACCGTCTGATGGGTGATCACCGCTCCGGCGTTGCCTGTCGTGCCGTCCGCACCATCGCTCGCAAAGGCCAGCACCGCCGCCTCATCGGCCGATGCCAGCTCGATCGCCGCGGCAAGCGCCAACTCTTGGTTGCGGCCGCCATAGCCGGTGCCCTTCACACTCACCGTGGTCTCGCCCCCAAAGACGACGGCCACCGGCTTGCCGGCCTGCTTCCGCAGGTTCACCGCATGTTCCACCAGGGCGCGGCCCACTTCCCGGGCCTCTCCCTGCACCTCGGCCCGCGCCTCCACCACGGTGAACCCGATCATGCGCAGGGCGTCCTTTGCCGCTGCGACCCCGGTGAGGTGGTTGCCGATGATGGTGTGTTCCACGCGGTCGAACACGGGGTCACCCGGCTTGGGGGTCTCGTCGAGGGCCCCGCTGCGGCCCGCCTCAAGGTGCCGCACCAGCGTCTCGTGCTCGCTGGTCTCGAGCAGCCCGAAACGCTCGGCCACCTTCAACGCATCGGCGTAGGTTGTCGGATCGGGTGCGCAAGGGCCCGAGGCGATTACATCGAGCGGATCACCGACAACGTCTGAAAGAACATACACGCACACCCGTCCGGGGAAGGCGAGCCGCGCGAGGCGACCGCCCTTGAGCTGCTCGCAGTGCTTGCGCAGGCAGTTCAGTTCGTTGATCGTCGCTCCGGTCCGAAGCAGCGCCCCCGCCGCGTGGCGCAGGTCATCGAGCGAGAGCCCGGAGGCCGGGAGTGTCAGGTGGGCCGAGCCGCCGCCGGAGACCAGCACACAGAGCGAGCCGATGTTGCCCTCACCGCAGCATGCCGCATAATCGCCAGCAATGAACTTGATCGCCTCGGACGCTTCAACGTTCGCCTTGGTCGGCAACGGGTGGTCGGCCGGCATCGACCCCACCACCGTCGGGAACCCCGGCGGCCGCGCTGGTGTACCTGCCACGTGGGTAGCCATGCCGAACCGAATACGGTCCCCGAGATGCGCCCCCGCCGCCACGGTCATCTGTACCGCCGCCTTGCCGAAGGCGAGCACATGGACAGGGCCCGGTGGCAACGGCACCCTCTCGAACGCGGCCTGCATCAACCGGCGCGGGGCCGCGGCTTGAAGCACCGCCGTGATGACGGCGTCTGCATGCTCACGGTGATTGACAAAGGCGGGCTGGCTCATGTGGGTGGACGCGCGGGGCATCGACAGGGCCCGCCGGGGGAGCATACCACGCGGCGCACTTCCACGCACGCGGAAAGTCGCTGCCCTGTCCAACCGGCTCGTCCGATAGATGGAGGGTGCGCACCCGTGCGAAGCGATCAATGGACGCCGCCGACGATGGTCCCTCTCCGAGGGCGGCCGCGCCGTTGTTGAGTGATCCACCACCCCTCTGGGCGGAGGTGCATCGGGCGTTTCTCGGATACCTCCGCGTTGAATGCGGTCTGAGCGCCAACACGCTCGACGCGTACGGCCGCGACGCCGCCCGGCTGATGCACTCACTCGCTGAAGAGGGCAAGGCCGACCCCCGGGCGATCCTGCCCCGCGACCTGACCAACCACCTTGCTCGGCTCCGTGCGGGGGGCGGGCTTCGCCCGGCATCGATCATTCGGCACCTCGCGACAGCGAAGGTCTTCTGCCGGTTCCTTGCCGTGACATCGAGGATCGACGCCAACCCGGCCAATCACCTTGACCACCCCACTCGCTGGAAGCGCCTTCCCAATGTCCTCTCCCCCGCGCAGGTGCGGCGACTGATCGAGACACCTGCGCCGGTGCCTGTTTCAACCGGGCTGCAGAAAGGGGCAGTCGCAGCCCGACGGGCCGAGGTCGCCGCCGTTCTGCCCCTTCGTGATCGGGCGCTGCTTGAACTGCTATATGCCTCCGGCCTTCGCGCCAGCGAAGTCTGCACGCTCACGCTCGACGCGCTCCGCGAGGATGCCGGCGTGGTCATCGTGACCGGCAAAGGGAATCGGCAGCGGTTGGTGCCCGTGGCGGAGGTCTCGATGCGGGCCGTGGCCGAGTACATCCACACATGCCGGCCGGTGCTGCAGCGTAGAGCTGCCCCGGGCAAGAGCGGCCATCGGCTACTCCTTTCCGTGCGTGGGCGTCCCCTGACACGGATGGTCGTCTGGACGGTTGTTAAAGCCGCGGCTCAGCGGGCGGGGCTGGCACGGGTCTACCCGCACATGCTGCGGCATTCCTTCGCAACCCACCTGCTCTCGGGCGGGGCCGACCTGCGCAGCGTGCAGGAGATGCTCGGGCACGCGGACGTCGCCACTACGCAGATCTACACCCACGTCGACCGTGCCCGGCTCAAGAGCATCATCGATCGATTTCACCCGCGCGAGCGAACACCGACGGCCGAGCGGGTGCCAAAGCAAAGGACCCCGCGCAGAGCGCAGGGTCCGGTGGGTACTGGTTGAATCGACAACGGGCTTAGTTGGCGAGCTTCGGGCCGCCGTCCGCAGCGGGCGGGTTGCCCAGGGGGATCTCGCCGTTGCGCTCCTCGAACTGGCGGATGACCTGCCCGAGGGAAATGGCGAGCCGCTTGGCACCGCGCCAGTTCATGATGACGCGGCTGCCCACGCTGAAGCCGATCACCGGGGTGTTGTCCGGGGTCGGGACGGGCAGGTTCACGCCGAAATCGAGGATCACCTCGTCCGGAGTGGTGGAGGTACGGATCGTGTTCGCGTAGGTCGTCTCCATCTTCGACTCGTCGATGCGGAGTTGGACCTGACGCTGCTGGCCTTGCTGTTCGGACATGACTGGTTCTCGCTTTCGATTCAAGTGGGCCGGACGGGAAGCCCGGCGAAGGGTGAAGGTTAGAAAGGCCGGGTCACCACGGCAACCCGGATCGTGCCCGATGAAGGGCACTCTGTATCGACTCAGGCAGATTACTTCTGAGGTTCGGCCTCGGTTTTTGGCTTCTCGGTTGCGCCAGCATCGCCCTTCTCAGCGCTCTCGGCGGCCTTCATGGCCCGCTCGGTGGCCGTCACAATCTCCGCCGCGGGGAGCACAACGACCGCACCCCGGAATCGGTTCATGCCCATGCCTTGCTCGTCTTCCTCGCTCGGGAGCTGTAGGGCGGCGAACCCCACCGTCTCGCCCATGCCCGTGAAGACCGGCACGCCGTATCGCCGACCCTCATCGGACGGCAGATACACCGACCGCGGCTTCTTGGGGGTTGCCCCCACCTTGGTCTCGTAGACCATGGGCACGCGATCAAAGTACTTGTCCAGCCGATCAAGGAAGAGCAGCGTTTCGCCGAGTTTCGGCTCCGCGGCCTTGCTGAAGTCGACCGCAGCGAAGGGCTTCTCCGGCGCCTTCTCGACCTTCACCCACGCGAGATCGAGCTCGCTATCGCGGGTGACGAGCTTCGCTTCGACACCCTCGGTGTCATCGCCGACCAGAATCTTGATCTGCGTCGGCGTCACGCTCATGCCCTGTCCGCGCCCCATGCGCGAGGCCATCCCGCCCATTTGGAAGTTGGAGACCAGCACAAGGCCCTTGGGGTCCATCATCACGCCGAAGACCTCTTCCTCAAACTCGTGGTCACCGCCCGAGCCGGGCATTTCCATCTTCATCACAAACTTGATCGTCACGATCGCGCTTGCATGATCGGCCACGAGTTTCTGGTAGGGATTGTCCGCGCTTGCGGCCGGAACACGCGGGGCGGCGGCCGGCAGTCCCACAGAGTCGGTGCCGCCACCGAGAGCGAGCAGGAGCGAGGCAGTCAGCGCAAGAGAGGTCATCAAAGACTCCGGAAGGCCAGGGGCAGTCGCCCGCGGGCACAGGGGTGATCGTCCGATCCGACGGACTTTCAGGGTACGGGGCGGTTACGTCCGGGGTTGCACCGCGTCGTCAATCCCGGATGGTTCAGCGGGCTTCCTTCTTCTCTTTCTCTACCTGTTCGGCCTTCTTCTTGTCCACGAGGGGTTTCCAATCGGGCTCGACGAACTTGTAGAACGTCCGGACGCCGCGGAGCACAACAAAGGTCACCCGATCCGACTGGGCCTTGGTGATCTTCTCCATCGCCGCCCGATACGAGGTGAGGTCCGTGATTGTCTCTGAATCGATGCGCTGGATCAGGTCGCCGCCAAAGAGCCCTCCGAGCCCCGCCCAACCGGCCGGTTCAGCACCCGTCACCATTACCCCAGTCACATCGTCATCCCAGCGGTTGTCGTCGCGATCGAAGAACGTCAACTCTCGGACGCCGAGCTCGAAGTCCTTGTTGTCGTCTTTGCGGGCTTCCTCAGGCCCGATCCTCGTCCGCTCCACCGGGACGGTCACGTCGACCGGTTGGCCAGCGCGAAGAACTTTGAGCGTCGCCTTCGCGCCATCCTCGAGCCGGATCTTCTCGATCTGGCGGCGCAGGAACCCAGCGTCCTGCATCCCCTTGGGGGCGGTCTTCTCGTTGTTCAAGGAGACGATGACATCGCCAACCTTCAGCTCGCTCCCCGCGGCGAGGGTCTTGGGGTAAACGCGGGTGACTCGGAACCCGGTCTGCCCGTCATGCCCGAGCTGGCGCGCGAGGTCCTTGAGGACCGGCTGCGTCTCCATCCCGATCCACGCCTTGGGGACCTCGCGCGGTGGGTCCTCGCGCTTCACCGGGCGGGGCTTAATCAATGTCACCTGGTTCTTCCCGCGCCGCTCCACCCCGATCATCAGGAACTCCGGGATTGGCTCCATCGCCATGATCGCCTTGTACCGCTCGACGATCTCCGCCAGGTTCTTCAGCGGCTTGCCATCGAGAGTGGTAATGATGTCGCCGCCCTGCAGCGACGGCTCGGCGTGTGCCGGGGGGCTTCCGCCCCGCACGCCCGTGACCAACACGCCGTCCCGGCTCGTGAGCCGCAACTCGCGGGCATAGGCCTCGGTCACGTCTTCGGCGCCCAGCCCCCAACCGCGCAGAATCGTCTCATCGCCCTTGTCCTTGAGCATCTTTTCCGTGGTCACCTCAAACTCTTTGGTCTCGCCAGCCCGCTGCACGGTCAGGCGGATCTTGCCCCCGATCGCGGTATCGGCGATGCGGCGAGTGAGGGCCGGGATCTCCTCGGCGAACCGGGCCGTCACCGGCGTGCCGTCCATCTTCACGATCACGTCGCCCGCCTTGATGCCGGCCTTCCCTGCGGGAGCGTCGGCGATCACGCTCGTGATCAGCACGCCCTCCTTCAGGCCCGACTTCTCGATCTGCTTCAGCGAGAATCCCACCTGCGACCGCGGGACCTCGCCGTGGGCGATCAGCTTCGCCACGATGTCCTTGACCATGTTGCTTGGCGAGGCGAAGCCCATGCCCGACCCGCCCCGGGTGTTCACACCGACGATCTGGCCCTTCAGATTCACGAGTGGGCCGCCCGAGTTCCCCGGGTTGATGAGCGCATCGTGCTGGATCCATCGGGTGTAGGAGCCGGTCGCCTGGCCGTCGATGTAGTCGATGGGGCCAACCTCTTCGTTCCCACCCGCGAAGACACGCTCACAGTTGGAGACCACACCGAGTGTGATCGAACGCGAGAGGGAATACGGCGAACCCATCGCGATCACGTAGTCACCCATCGCCAGTTCGTCGCTGTCACCAAACCCCGCCACCGGCAGGGCCCGGCCCTTGAGATCCTCCGCGCTGAGTTTCAACACGGCCAGGTCGGTCTGCGGATCCTCGCCCACCAGTTCCGCGCTGATCTCGCTCTTGTCGGCGAGTGTCACTTTGAACTTCTTCCCGGAGCTCGTCACATGGGCGTTGGTCACAACGTGACCGTCCTTGCTGATGATCGTCCCCGAGCCCGTGCCCCCACCCTTGCGCTCAACGCCCCCGTAGTAGTTCACCGTGATGACCGAGATGTTCACGAGCGACGGGAAGACCTTGTCCCTTGCGCCACTGATCAGGTTCCGGAGCCCGTCCCGCAGGAGCGTGTCCGTCGCACCCTCGCTGAGCTTGACGGCGCTCTCCGCTGTGACGGGGGGCTGGGCCGTGAGAGACTGGCAGGGCACAGAAATGCCGGCGCTGGCAATCAACATCGCGGCGGCGCGGGTACGAAGGGGCATGGACGCTCCAGTGAGAGGCAGGGAAAGGACTCACGCACACCGGGACAACCCGGCGCGGCACGGGAGGATAGCTGGAACCTCGCAACCTGCGCTACCCCTGGCCTTCGATTCACCCGCGTCGCCCTGCGTCCGCCATCGCCGGGAGAATGTCACTCTCGCACACCGAATCCCAGCTCATCCGCTGGGCCAGCCGCTGGCCAAGATCGAGCAGCCGGGCCCGATCGGCGTCGCTCCGCGGCAGGCGAGCCGCGAGTTCCGTCGCGGCCTGCTCGCAGACCCGCTCTTCAAATGCATCTCGCTCATGACTCGTGAATCGGGCCGGGTCGGTGACGTTGGCGAGCGTGAAGTCGACCGGCAGCACCACGGGGCACGTGCGCTCATCGATCCCCAACTGCACCATCGCACGCCGAACCAGTCCAAGGCACCCGCACACCGTGCTCGGCAGGCAGATCGCCCCCGCGTGCATCGCCTCAAGGTGCGCGATCCCATATGGCTCATAGACCGACATGCCAAGCTCGGCATCCGCGGCCCGGCGCAGGTCGTCGATCGAGATCCCCTCCGGCGCTGCGTCCCCAAGGCGATCGCGCGAGAAGCCAAACTGGTTCACCAGCATCGGCGTGACGACCGACGGCTCCGCCCCCACGGACTCCTCGCCGCCGACCTGCCCACCCGCCAGCGCGTGTACCGGGGCCTCGGCCGACCGAACAGCATGCGCACCGTGATGGCGGAAGGTCGAGAGCAGTTGCCGGTGGAGGCCTACCTCCACGCCGTCAAGATCCGGGTAACCCTCTCGGTGGTGCAGGGGCCACCCATACTCCGTGTGCATCCGCGTGGCCTGTTCGCCGCTCCGGGGTACCGCCCCGCACGTCAGAAGCATGTAAGCCGCCGTCTTGCCCTCGCGCTTCAGGAGCGGCGCAAGATGCCTTGCCAGTTTCGCATCGCGCCACAATCCCTTCGACACCACGGGGCGCGTCACATGCGTGATGAGATAGTCGGGCACGAACCCCAACACCCGCCGCAGCCACTGGTCCACCAGCCCGCGGGAGCGGCGCTTGTCGTCCATGGTCACTCGCGGCGCGGGGAGGCCGTTGAAGGCAGTACGCACCGGCCCCTCGCGCATCGCGGGGGAGAGGAACCTCAGTTCTTCCGCCGTCTCTGGGCCCACCGCAAGCACCCCATCGAGCAGGTGGGTCTTGGAGACGAGCGCATGGCGCGAGAAATCCGACTGGTCGCCGAAGAGCTCCTCGACCGATCGCCCCTGGCCCGCTGCGTTCCGCATGGCCGGGTAGAAAGCCACATCGTGTCCGGGCAAGTGCTCGACAATTCGTCTCGCCGTCGAGCATTCATGGGCGTGAAAGAGCACACGGAAGCGTTGCCGATCGGCGAGGCAGCGCAGGGCCGTACACATCCCCATGAACTCATGGCTGAACACCATCGCAGGTCCATCCCCGCCCCCAGGCACCGCCGCTCGCCCCAAGAGCGCGCACAGTGCGTGGTACGCCGGGTCCGCCAGTCGGCACCATTCCTCGAAGTCCCACCCGCTCTCATACCGGCGACTGTCGACCCCGTACTTGTCGAAGAGGAACCACTTGAACGCACCCAGCCGTTCCGGATCGGGGTTGGTGACATCGATCAGCAGCACTTCGCAGGAGACTTCGCGACCATCGAGACCTCCCGCAGATTTCTCCCGGAAAGTGCGCGTGCCGTAGACCATGCGCACGCCGAACGCCCATTCGATCGGCTTCAGGATCGCCCCGAACCCCTCCGGGTCGTAGTGCTCTGGTCCGCTGTAGCGGCAGGTCGCGGCGAACTCGCCCAGCCGTTCGATCGGCCGCGCCACCCGGTGATCCGCGAAGGGCAGCGGCCCCACGAAGATCGACCTCCCAACGGCCCGCTGATACGCCGCGGACGTCAGCAGCCCTTCAAGAACAGTCCCGATTCCCCCCATGTGGTCAATGCCTTCATGGGTTACGTGAATGGCCGTCATGGGCCGATTGGACATGCGCATCTCCATCCTTGAATAGCGGGCCGTCTGAAC
>JBQTIJ010000413.1:0-4575 GCA_052388255.1 Phycisphaerales bacterium | reverse complement strand
GACGCGGCCGCCGTCAAACGGGCCGAGCAGAGCGACAGTCTCATCTCGTACTTCTCCATCACGGCACGGCCTGTCGATGCCGTCCGCTACATGAACGACCCCTTCGACGCGGGCAAGAGGCTCCGCGGCATGCTCCTCATCGCCAACGCCCCCTTCGGCGGCGAGGAGGTGTACGTCAAGGGATATGTCAAGGCCCTCGGCGGCATTGAGGGTGAGCCCGCGGACACCGATTCAGGTGTCCGCGCCATCGCGGCCCGCGCGCTCGCCATGCACGGCCGACCGGAGCATGTACCGCTCATCACGCCACTGCTCGACCCCGCCGGCGATCGGCTCCTGCGTCTGGAAGCCGCCCGCGCGCTGCAGCGCCTCCACAACCCAAAGGAAGCGATCACGCCGCTCCTGCAGGCGGCCGACCCCAAGAAAGAACGCGAGGCCGATGTCCGGGCCGAGGCCTGCACGGCCCTGGGCCAATACGCAGAGACCGCCGTCCTGCAAGGGTTGATTCAGGGTGTGGACGACGACCAACTCGTGGTCAACCGGGCCGCGCAGCGGTCGCTGAAGACCCTCACGGGCGAAAACCTCGGCTCTGACCGCAAAGTCTGGCTTGTGTGGATTGACCGCACGCGCGAGCCCTTCGCGGGGCGAGGCGAATACCGCTACCCGATCTTCCAGCGCGAGCGCGACTGGATCGAGTACCTCCCGTTCGTTTCGCAGCCCCCCAACGAAACCCCCGCGCAACCCGCGGGAATGCAGGCCGCTGGCCGCTGAGGGCACTCAGGGTCCTGCCCCGATGCGTGGAATCTTGGGCCGCCGCCACTCTGCGCGGTATGCTGAGGGCATGGTGACGCGACTCCTTGCTGCCGTCGGCCTGCTTGTGTCCTGCGCGCCTGCCAAGGCCACGTGGTCGATCCTGCTGGTGGATGTTCGCACCGGCGAGATCGCCGTGGGGAGCGCGACCTGTCTGACCGGGCTTGATCTCCGCGCCACGACGCCCGTGCTCATCCCGCTCGTCGGTGCGGCAACGGCGCAGTCGCAGGGGGACGCGACCGGCCAGAACCGGGTCTTCATCCGCGACGCCCTCGTGAACGGGCTCGGGCCGGCGCAGGTTCTCAGCGGGCTCAGCGTCTTTGACGCGGGCAACCATGAGAGCCGCCAGTACGGGATGCTCGACGCCCTCGGGCGCACGCTGACTTTCAGCGGAATGGACAACGGCCAATGGGCGGGGGGGCAGACCGGGCGCATCGGTGATCTTGCCTATGCGATTCAGGGCAACGTCATCACCGGCCCCTGCGTGGTGCAGGCGGCCGTGAACGCGGCGGTGAACACGCCGGGCGATCTCTCGACCAAACTCATGGCATCGATGGAAGCGGCCCGCGCGGCCGGCGGCGATGGCCGCTGCTCCTGCAGCGCGGGCGGGCCGGAGGCCTGCGGGTGCCCACCGACCCCGCTCGGCAAGTCGTCGCACATCGCGTACATGCTGGTGGCCCGCGCCGGCGACCGCGAAGGGTGCGTAGGGCTCTACCGGCTCCCCACGTCGATCAGCGGCGTGACCCACGGTGATGTCAACGGCGATGGCCGCCTCGACCTCCTCAGCGCCGCCGGCGCGGGGCCGAGTTTCGTCTTTTTCGCCAACACCACGCCCCTCGATGGCGCGGCCCCCACATTCGCACCCGCGGCCCTTGTCCCGCTCAATGGAACCGCCGCGCCCCGGAACCCCGTGGTCGCGGACTTTAACCGCGACGGCCTCCCGGATATCGCAGCATCGCTCGTCTCAGGGGGCCAGTTCATCGTGGCGCTCGGAATGCCCGGTGGCGGCCTCACTCGGGGCACGACCTTCCCCGCGGGTGGAACCGCCACCGCCCTCACCCTGCTCGATGCCGACGGACAGAACGGGCCCGATCTCGCCTTCACCATCGCGGCCACCGGTTCGCTGGCCCTCGCGCTGAACGACGGCCAAGGGGGCTTCACGCTGGTGGGGCCGATCGCCATCGCCGGGGCAGGCACAGGCAACACCACCATCGCCACCGGAGACCTGAATAGCGACGGTCGGGCCGATATTGTCGTCGGGCTGCGGACCTCCCCCGCAGCGCTCGCGGTGCTGCTCGGACGCGGCGACGGCACTTTCATCCGCGACGCGAACCTTGTCCTCACGGGTTCGCCGAGCGCAGTGGCCGTCGGCGACGTGACCGGCGACGGCGCGGCCGACATCATCGTGGGCTCCGACAGCAACCGCACCATCCGCGCCTTCACCCGCACCGCCGTCAACCCGCTGACTTTCAGCGGAACGACGCTCACCCTCCCGGTCGGGCTCACACCCTCGCGGGTGCGCATGGCCGAACTCACCGGCGACGGCCTCGCCGACCTTGTCGTCACGGCCTCCGGGAACGTCGTGACGCTCGGCAACATCCGCAACGGGACTTTCGCCCTCGGCCAGACGCTCGCCAGCCCATCGGGCGCCAACATCGAAAACGCCGCGGCCGACTTTGACGGCAACGGCCTTGCCGATGTCGCCGGGGCGGGTGGAACGGTCATGCTCACTTTCCCGAACCGGGGCGGCGCGCTCGCCACGCCCGGCGGATGCGCGACAGGAACGTACTACCTGAACCTGAACGTCGCGAACCAGGCGGCGGGGAACCCTGATCCTGTCCTCACGCTCCGCAACCAGTTCAACGCTTTCCGCGTTGCCCAGCGCAGCCGCGTGGATGCGGTGCTCTCAACGGTCAGCGGGCCCGGTCCGTGCGCCGCGGCAGGCGGGCAGACCATCGAACTCCGCATCGATCCGCGCGATATCGACGGCGCGGCGATCACCACTCCTCTCACGGCCCGCCTGCGTCACGCACCTTCGAGCAACGGGCTCTCCTTCCCCGGCCAGCCGCCAGTGCAGGACGCGGATGGCCGGATCCACATCCCCTTGACGCTCCCCCTCGGCGGCGTGGGTGAAGACCTCTACACCGTGGAGCTCGACGACGGCACACGGACCGTCGAACTGATGCCACCGTTTGCGCTGCGGCTGGTCCGTGATACGGACTTTGCCGGCGACGGCACCACCGGGCCCGATGACCTTGCGGCGTTCATGACCGCCTTCTTCATGGGTGCGCCCGATGCGGACTTCAACCGCGATGGTCTGCTCTCCCCCGATGACCTTGACGACTACATCACCGCCTTCTTCGACGCCTGCTGAACAGCGTCGCCAAGGCACCGCACCGCTACCCTCCGATCCCACCCCCCTCTCCCCCCTGCCGGCGCGACGTTTCTTCGCGCGGGCTCCGGAGCGCGCATGTCCACCACTTTCCGCAACCTGCCCTTCATGGGCGTCATCCACGTCAACAACGAGGCCATGAAGGCCGGCTGGAAGATGGGCGACCCAGCGTGGTCGAACCTCGGGCAAGGCCAGCCGGAAGTCGGCGAGATGGCAGGCGCTCCGGCGCGGATCGGCACCCTCCCGATCCTCCCCGCGGATCACGCATATGGCCCGGTCGAAGGGGTTCCTGAACTCCGCCAGGCGGTGGCGGACCATTACAACCGCCTCTATCGCGCTGGCAAATCGAGCAAGTACACGATGGCCAATGTGGCCATTGCCCCGGGCGGGCGGGCCGCACTCACGCGCGTCGGCGCGGCGATCGACGCGGTGAAACTCGGCTACTTCACGCCCGACTACACCGCCTATGCGGATCTGCTCACCGCCTTCCCGCGCATCGATCCCTGCCACATTGAACTCCGGGCCGATCAGGGGTGCGCCATCGATCCCGCAGCGCTCGATGCGCGGGTGGCCAAGGAGCGGCTCTCCGGCCTCCTCATCAGCAACCCCTGCAACCCCACCGGTGTAGTGATCCACGGCAAGGCACTCGAGCAGTGGGTCGCCATGGCTCGACTGCGCCGCTGCACCCTCATCATGGATGAGTTCTACAGCCACTACACCTATGGCGCTCTGGCGACGGGCCCGGTGTCGGCCGCGGCCCATGTCGGTGATGTGAACGAGGATCCGGTTGTCATCGTGGACGGCCTCACCAAGAACTATCGCTACCCCGGCTGGCGCCTCGGGTGGGTCGTTGCCCCCGAATCGACCATCCAGACCATTACTGCTGCGGGGAGTTTCCTCGACGGCGGCACCAGCCGCCCGGTGCAGCGAGCAGCGGTCGAGGCCCTCGCACTCGGTCGGGCCGATCAGGAGGCGGCCGCCGTTCGCACCGTCTTCGCCGAGAAACGCTCGCTCACCATGGAGACGCTCCGGTCTCTCGGGGTGGAGTTCCCCGGTGACCCGCTCGGCACGTTCTATGTCTTCGGGCGTGTCAGCAACCTCCCCGGCCAGATCAACACGGGCGAGAAGTTCATGCGGATGGGCTTCAAGCACAAGGTCATGACCGTCCCGGGGGAGTTCTTTGATGTGAACCCCGGCAACCGGCGGGGCGGCCCCTCTCCGCTCTCAGAGTTCGTGCGCTTCAGCTTCGGCCCGCCGCGCGAGAATCTCGCCGCCGGTCTGGGCCGGCTTGCGGAGATGGTCCGCTCATTCCGCTGACAGGTGCTGGTGAACCGAGCGTTTCCGCGCCGCGCAGGCCGGGGCCGGTCCGCTCACGG
>JBQTIJ010000412.1:0-2622 GCA_052388255.1 Phycisphaerales bacterium | reverse complement strand
CACATCGCCTCACGACCGGCATACGCCGCCCTCTGCCAGCTCCTCACGCTCGGCAAGCGTCGAGCCCCCAAGGGTCACTGCCACCTCGTCCTCCACGATCTCCTTGACACCCTCCGCGGCGAAGGTGCTGATGGCATGCTCGTCACGCTCGTTGCCCCTGCGAATCTTGACGACGAGTGCCTCCAGCTCATCCGCGGCATCACCCTCGCGATGGGCCCCGCCCACGCCGACCGTTTCTCACTCGGCATCACCCTCCGCCACGACGGCAGCGATGCCGACCGGCTCACCCAGGCGGCCAACCTCGCCGCCGTCACCGGGGTGGTGCCCGTCGCCCTCGGCGAGGTGCTCTATCACGAGCAGCAACGCGCCCCTCTCCAGGACATTCTCACCTGCATCCGATCCGGCTGCACCCTCGCCGAAGCCGGCCTGCGCCTTCAGCCCAACACCGAGCGCTACCTCCGCCCTTCCCCGGAAACTGCCCGCCTCTTCGCCGCTCTCCCCGGGGCCGTCTCTCGCACCGTCGAGATCGCCGAACGGTGCCTCGGCCGGCGCGACCTCCCCGGGTTCTCGCTTGACGAAATCCGCTACGAGTACCCCGACGAGGTCATCCCCCCCCGCACCACCGCCATGCAGCACCTCACCGAACTCTGCTGGGCCGGGGCCCGCGAGCGCTACCCCGGCGGGGTGCCCCCCAAAGTCGCCTCACAGATCCTCCATGAACTCAAACTCATCGACGAACTCCGCTTCGCCCACTACTTCCTCACCGTCCACGACCTTGTCGTCTTCGCCCGCAGCCGCGCCATCCTCTGCCAGGGCCGCGGAGCCGCCGCCAACAGCGCCGTCTGCTACTGCCTCGGGGTCACCGCCGTCGACCCCGACCGCATCGATGTGCTCTTTGAACGATTCGTCAGCAAGGAACGCCGCGAGCCCCCCGATATCGACATCGACTTCGAGCACGAACGCCGCGAGGAGGTCATCCAGTACCTCTACGCCAAATACGGCCGCGACCGCGCCGCCCTCGCCGCGGAGGTCATCAGTTACCGAACAAGGAGCGCCGTCCGTGATGTCGGCAAGGCCCTCGGCCTCTCCATCGACGCCGTCGATGCCATCGCCAAAAACCTCGACTGGTGGGACCGTGGCCTGGGCCAAAGCTCCGCCCCGCGCGACCAGCGGGCCCGCGCCGCCTTCGCCGAACGCATCCGCGAGGTCGGCCTCGCCCCCGACGACAACACCCTCCGCCTGCTCCGCCGATTCGTCGCCGAGATCACCGGATTCCCCCGCCACCTCTCCCAGCACGTCGGCGGCTTCGTCATCACCAAGGGCCGCCTCTGCGACCTCGTCCCCATCGAGAACGCGGCCATGGACGACCGCACCATCATCGAATGGGACAAGGACGACATCGACGCCGCCGGACTCATGAAGGTCGATGTCCTCGGCCTCGGCATGCTCACCTGCGTGCGCAAGGCCCTGCACATGGTCCACGGAGACCCCGCCGCCGATCCCCTCCGCCTCTTCGCCCAGATCCCGCCCGAAGACCCCGCCGTCTACGACATGATCTGCGCCGCCGACACCGTCGGCGTCTTCCAGATCGAATCCCGGGCCCAGATGTCCATGCTCCCGCGCCTCCGGCCCCGAACCTTCTATGACCTCGTCATCGAGGTCGCCATCGTCCGGCCCGGGCCCATACAGGGCGACATGGTCCACCCCTACCTCCGCCGACGCAACGGCGAGGAACCCGTCTCCTTCCCCCACGACGATGTCCGCAAGGTCCTCGGCAAGACCCTCGGCGTGCCCCTCTTTCAGGAGCAGGCCATGTCCCTCGCCATCGTCGCCGCGGGGTTCACGCCCGGCGAGGCAGATCAACTCCGCCGCGCCATCGCCGCATGGAAGACCCGGCAGAACGTCCTTGAACGATTCGGCGAACGACTCGTCCACGGCATGGTCGCCCGCGGCTACCCCGAGGAGTTCGCCCTCCGCTGCTTTGAGCAGATCAAGGGCTTCAGCGAATACGGCTTCCCGGAGAGCCACGCCGCCAGTTTCGCCCTCATTGTCTACGCCTCCGCATGGCTCAAGCACCACCACCCCTCCCGCTTCGCCGCCGCGCTCATCAACAGCCAGCCCATGGGCTTCTATGCCCCCGCCCAGATCGTTCAGGACGCCCAGCGCCACGGCGTCACCGTCCTCCCCATCGATGTCAACCACAGCGGGTGGGACTGCACCGCCGGGCCCGGCGAACTCCGCCTTGGGCTCCGCCTCATCCAGGGGCTGGGCGAGCCCGACGGCCGCCGGGTTGAGAACGCACGAAACGCCCACGGTCGGTTCTCGACCATCGAGTCCCTCGCCCGGGCCGCCGACCTCGGCTCGCGCTCCCTCCGCGCGCTCGCCGAGGCCGATGCCTTCACCTCAATGGGGATCGACCGCCAGCACGCCCTCTGGAGCGCCGCTGGCATCGTTGATGAAGACCTCCCCATCTTCACTCCCGCGGACCGCTCCGGCCCGGCGGACGCGCGCGCCATCACGTTCTCTCCCCCGGACGCCCCCCCTTCGCTCCCGGTCCTCCCGCCCCACACCCGGGCCAACCATGAGGACGCCGCCAACGGGCATTCCCGCAAGGCCCACCCC
>JBQTIJ010000411.1:0-7999 GCA_052388255.1 Phycisphaerales bacterium | reverse complement strand
CCATTCGCGGACCCACCTCCGCCCCCGTCCGCGGCACATTCCACCCTTTTCTCCATCCCTACCGTTCAAAACGGCGCGGGCCGCCCCCTCCTTCTGGTCCGCCGCCGGGGGAGCGCTCGCCCGTGGCCAAGTCCGCCGAACTGCCATTCATCGACCTCTCCAAGAACTCGCGCATCCCGGTCCTGATGGAACTGACCGATGCGCTCTCCCGCGCCGAGTCTCCCCAGCAGGTCCTCGAGGCGATCGTCGTCGCCATGCGCAAGGCCTACGGCCCGCGCTGCTATATCTCGCTCGCCACCTCGGGCCTTCAGACCGGGCACTTCCGCATCACGCGCTGGCTCACCGCGGATGGGACAGAGCGCATCCGCCCCGCCGACCCATGGTCGAGCGTTGAGGACCTTCCCGCCCAGTATGGCGGCGTGCTCAGCCGCTTGATCGCGACCCCCGAACCCAAACTCGTTCAGGCCATGAAGGTCGCCGATGACCCGATCGTCGGCACCACCTTCGCCCCCTTCGGTTCGCTCATCGCTGTCCCCGTCATGGTCGAGGGCCAACTCGCCAACTGGACCATCCTGCTCCATGAAGAGCCCCAGGGCCTCGGTGTCGCGGACCTTGAACAACTGATTCTCCGCGGCAACCTCATCGGCACGACCATGAACAACGTGCTGATCGCCAACCGCCTCCGCGAGGCGACCGACTGGATCCGCCACGAGGTGGACCACATCGCGCAGATCCAGCGATCGCTCCTCCCCCAGACCACCCCGCAGATCCCCGGGTGCGAGGTCGCCTGCCGCTACGAGACCTTCGACAAAGCCGGCGGCGACTATTACGACCTGCTCCCCCTGACCGCGGGTCTGGGCGGGACCTATCTCGAAAAGGCTGGCCCCTGGGCCCTGATGATCGCCGACGCCTCCGGGCACGGGCCCGCCGCGGCGGTGGTGGTGGCGATGCTGCACGCGATTCTCCACGCCCGCGAGCCCCAGGTCACCGAGCCCACGCAATGTCTTGAATATCTGAACGAGCGGCTCTTTGCCCGGCGCGTGGGCAGTGAGTTCGTCACCGCCTTCTTCGCGACCTACGACCCAAGCACGCGCATCCTCACCTACGCCAACGCGGGGCACAACCCGCCGCTGCTCCGCATGACGAGCGGCGAACTGCGCCGGCTGGATGATGTGGGCGGAATCCCCCTCGGCGTCATGGACAAAGTCGGTTCGGATCAGGGACGCATCAAGCTCGAGCCCGGCCAGACCCTGCTCATGTACACCGACGGCATCACCGAAGCGCTCGACCAAGGGGGCCGCCAGTTCGGTGAGACCTCGCTTGAGGCGGTGGTCGCCAGCAGCCACGGCGGGCCCGAGACGCTGGTCGAGCAACTCGCAAGCGCGGTCAAGCGCCACCGCAGCGGGGCCAAGGCCAACGACGACCAGACCATCGTGGCCCTCCGCATCAACGACGAATAAGCCGGACCCGGGCCGCCCGGACCGCGCCCGCCACCCGGGCCGGCGCGGTACCGCCCAGCACATCGCGCCGCGCCAGCGAGGCCTCAAGCGTCAGGGCCGGATAGACATCGGCATCGATGCGCGCCTCGATCGACCGCATCTGGTCGAGCGAAAGCCGGTGCAGCGGCGTCTGCGTCTCGATCGAGAGCCGCACCAGCCGGCCGGAGGTCGCGTGTGCATCCCGGAAAGGGACACCCTTGGCAACGAGATAGTCCGCAAGATCGGTCGCCAGCGCCGCGCCGTCGCCGAGCGCCGCCCGCGCACACACCTCGCGGTGGACCTTGAGCGTGCCGAGCACCGGCACCAGCATCTTCAGGCAGATCATCAGCGTATCGAGCGCGTCAAAGACGCCCTCCTTGTCCTCCTGCATGTCCTTGTTGTACGCCAGCGGCAGCCCTTTCAGGGTCGTCGCGAGCGCCACGTGTGCGCCGAGCACCCGCCCGGCCTTGCCCCGGATGAGTTCGAGCGAGTCGGGGTTCTTCTTCTGCGGCATCAGCGACGATCCGCTGCTCACCGAGTCGTCAAGGGTCACAAACCCAAACTCGCTGGTGGCGAAGATGATCAGGTCCTCGGCGATTCGCGAAAGGTGTACGGCACAGTTCACGCACGCCGAGACCGTTTCGAGGGCAAAGTCCCGATCACTCACCGCGTCGAGAGAGTTCAGGGACGCCGCATCAAAGCCAAGTTCCCGCGCCAACCCCTCGCGGTCGATTGGGTAGGCCGTTCCGGCCAGCGCCCCCGAGCCGAGCGGGCAGACCGCCGTTCGGCCCCGCGCATCCGCCAATCGGTCGGCATCGCGCGAGAACATCTCAAAGTACGCAAGGGCCCAGTGCGAGAAGAGCACCGGCTGCCCCCGCTGCAGGTGGGTGTACCCGGGAATCACCACCTCAAGCTCTCGCTCCGCAAGGTCCACCAGGGCCGCGCGGACACCATCGACCGCCCCCATCAACTCCCCCTGGGCCGTGTGGACAAAGAGCCGAAAGTCCGTCGCCACCTGATCGTTGCGGCTGCGCCCCGTGTGCAGTTTCTTGCCCAGGTCACCCACGCGGCGGATGAGTTCCGCCTCAACCCACGAGTGAACATCCTCCTCGCCGCTCTCGACCATCCCCGTGGGCGCGGCCGAGAGTGACAGCGCGCTCACGTCGCGCGCGATCTGGTCGAGCGCCTCGAGCAGCCGTGCCAGTTCATCCGCGCTCAGCACACCCGCGCCGTGGATGGCCCGGGCCCATGCCTTCGAGCCCGTGATGTCCGCGAACACCAGCCGATGATCAACGCGCAGGGAGTCGTTGAACCGCCGGAACAGCGGGCTCGCCTTCCCCTCGAACCTGCCACCCCAGAGCGCCATGGTCACATCCTCCGCTTGCCCGCGCCGTCGCCACAGAACCGAACTCAGTGCGCCGTGCGATCACCCGCCCGCTTCATCGCCGCGATCCGCGACGGCAGCGAGTAGAGCCGGATGAACCCCTCGGAGTGGCCCTGGTTGTACACCTCGTCCTTGCCAAAGGTCGCGAACGACTCAGAGAAGAGCGAGTTGGGCGAACGCCGCTTCACCACCGTCGCATGACCCTTGAAGAGCCGGACCACCACGTCGCCGTTCATCACCTTGGCCAGGTGCGCGACCGACGCCCAGATCGTCTCGCGCAGCGGCGTGAACCACTGCCCGTTGTACACGATCTCCGCAAACCGGAGCGCCAGTTGCTCGCGGTAGTGCAGCGTCTCGCGGTCATAGACCAGTTCCTCAAGTCCCCGCAGCGCGTTGAAGAGCACCGTCCCCCCCGGCGTTTCATACACGCCCCGTGACTTCATCCCCACCAGTCGGTTCTCGCACAGGTCCACCCGACCCACCCCGTGCCGCCCCGCGATGGTGTTCAGTTCCGCGAGCATCACCTCCGCCGCCATCGGCGTGTCGTCGAGCGCGATCGGCCGCCCCTCCTTGAAGGTGATCTGCACGTCGCGGTGCTCCGCTGGCGCGTCCTTGATGTGGCTCGTCAGCATC
The DNA here is from genome assembly GCA_052388255.1 of Phycisphaerales bacterium. Taxonomy (GTDB): domain Bacteria; phylum Planctomycetota; class Phycisphaerae; order Phycisphaerales; family UBA1924; genus JAEUIX01. The sequence continues at coordinate 4,504 of JBQTIJ010000411.1, read as the reverse complement.
CACACATCATCCGGCGGCGCGTTCCACGGGTCCTCCAGCAGGCCCCCCTCGTGGCTGATGTGCAGCAGATTCCGGTCGCGCGAATAGAGCTTGGTCGCCGTCGCCGTTGTCGGCACATTGTGGGTCTTCAGATAGTTCAGCAGGTCCTCGCGCGAGCGGAGGTTCCAGTGCCGCCACGGCGCGATGATCTCAAGGTGCGGCGCCAGCGCGGCATACGCGCTCTCAAACCGCACCTGATCATTCCCCTTCCCCGTGCAGCCGTGCGCCACCGCGTCGGCGTTCACCTTCAGGGCCACATCCACCTGCGCCTTGGCCAGAATCGGCCGCGCGATCGAAGTCCCCAGCAGGTACTTCCCTTCGTAGAGCGAGCCCGTGATCAGCATCGGCACGACAAAGTCGTCGACGAACACGCGCTTCAGGTCCACCACCTGGCAACTGCTCGCCCCCGAGTTCCTCGCCTTCGTCTCGACACCCTCAAGCTCGCCCGAGCCCTGCCCCACGTCCCCCACGACGCAGACCACCTCGCAGGAGTACTTCTCCTTCAGCCAGGGGATCACCGCGCTCGTGTCGAGCCCGCCGGAATACGCAACGACAATCTTCTTGGGCATATGTTCGCTTTCCTCACCCGCGCAACCGGCCGCCGACCGCCGATCCACCCGGGCGCTTGGTCCTTCTCCGCACACGTTTCGTCACCGTTTCAAGGGTACTCGCCCCCGGGCCCGCCTCGCGCCCCTCGCCCGTGCGGCCGCACAGCAGGTGCAGCAGCACCGCGTTCTGCGCGTGCATGCGGTTCTCCGCCTGGTCAAACACCACCGAGCGCTCGCTGTCGATCACCTCCGCCGTCACTTCCTCCCCCCGGTGGGCCGGCAGGCAGTGCATGAACACCGCGTCCCTCGCGGCTGCCGCCATCAGCCCGCTCGTCACCCGGTACGGCACGAACATCTTCTCGCGCTTCTCCGCCTCGTGCTCCTGGTGCATGGAGACCCACGTATCGGTGTACACCGCCCGCGCCCCCGCCACCGCCGCCGGATCCGTGCTCACCGTCAATGATCCGCCGCAGGCCGCAGCAAACCGGCCCGCTTCTTTCAGCAGGTCCCGCGCCACGCCGAAGGCCGGCGGCGTCACCACCACCATGTGCCCCCCCAGCAGCGTCACCGCCTGCATCAGCGAAACGCAGACGTTGTTGCCGTCGCCCACATACGCCACACGCAAGCCGCGGACGCTCCCGAAACGCTCCGTCAGCGTCAGCACATCCGCGAGGGCCTGGCAGGGATGGTCGCTGTCCGAGAGGGCGTTGATGACCGGCACCCGCGCGTGCTCCGCCAGGTCCACCAGGGTCTTCTGGCTGAAGGTCCGGGCCACGATCGCGGCCACCCACCGCTCAAGATTCCGCGCATAGTCCGCCGTGCTCTCGCGCTGGCCGATCCGCCCCGCCCCATGGTCGTAATAGATCGCCTGCCCCCCCAACCGAAAGACACCGACCTCAAAGGACATCCGCGTCCGCAGCGACGGCTTCTCGAAGAGCATCACCACCGAGCGCCCCGCGAGCGCGGTCGCATAGTCCGCAGGGCGCGCCTTGCAGGCGAGCGCGGTCGCAAGCAGACCCTCAAGGTCCGCCCGGGGAGTCTCCCGGATGGTCAGAAAATCGGTCGTGCTGAGCGCCGCCAGGTTCATCATCATCTCATCATGCTTGTTCGGAACGCTCTCGCGCCGGGTTCATCCTGCCGATCCCTGCGCACCTGTCCTCCCGCAGCCCCAGCGCCCCCCCTCAGGTCCCCGCGAGCATCGCCCGCGCGGCCCGGGCAATCGCCCGCGCCTTGCCCACATTCGCCGCGGCCAGAAAGATCGTGTCGTCACCCGCGATGGTCCCGAGCGCACCCGGAAGCCCCGCCTTGTCGATCGCGATCGCCAGCGGCGACGCGTTCCCCGGGCGCGTCTTCAACACCACCATCGAGCCAGCGTCCACGGCCGTCACCAGAAAGAGCTTCACCGCCTCCGCCAGTGCGCTCCCCAGCCGCAGCCCGCCCAGGGGCCCGCTCTCGCCCGCCGGCAGCAGCGCATAGCCCAAGGGACCCTTGAAGTACCCGAGCTCGCGCAAATCGCGCGAGACCGTGGCCTGCGTCGCCTTCACCCCGCGCCGCTGCAAGAGCGCCAGCAACTGCTCCTGGCTCTCCACCCGGGAGGCCGAGAGCACATCGAGCACGATCTGTTTGCGCAGGGCCTTGGTATTCATGGCGTGCATAAGTATTCACTGCCCACGCCCCCCCGTCAAGCCCGCGCGCCCGGAAAGCCGCCCGTACCATCGACCCGAATGTCCACTCCCCCGCCCAGCAACCCCCGGGCCCAGGTGCTCATCATCGAGGACGAGGCCGAACACGCCGACGTCATGGCCGAGGCCCTGCGCAAGCCCGGCCACGTCTGCACCATCGTCGGCTCCGTCCCCCGCGCCCTTGATGAACTCCGCCACGGGTCGTTCGATGTCATCATCACCGACCTCCGCATGCCCGAGAGCGGCGGCCAGAACGGTGTCGCCCAGGACGGCGGCGATGCCGGGCTCGTCGTCCTTCGGGCCGTCGCCAAGGCCCAGCCCCAGGCCGCCGCCATCATGGTCACGGCCCACGGCGATGTGCCCACCACCCGCCAGGCCTTCAAGGAGGGCGTCTTCGATTTCATCGAGAAGCCCATCGATCTCGACGTCTTCCGGGCCCTCGTCAACCGCGCCGCCGAGCAGGTTCTCCTGCGGCACGAGGCCGGTGCCGAGGGCCTCGGCGAGCTCGCCCAGCACGATGGCTTTGAGGGCATCATCGCCACCAGCGAGGCCATGCGCCGGATCTTCAAGGCCGTCAAGGCCGTCGCCGGCAGCACCCTCCCCGTCCTCGTCACCGGCGAGAGCGGCACGGGCAAAGAACTCATCGCCCAGGCCGTCCACACCAACTCGCCCCGCAAGGCCAAGCGCTTTGTCGCCCTCAACTGTGCCGCCGAGACCGAGAGTCTGCTCGAAAGCCAGCTCTTCGGCCACGTGCGCGGCGCCTTCACCGGGGCCGAGAAGGACCGCGAAGGTGTCTTCGAGTACGCCAGCGGCGGCACCCTCTTCCTTGACGAGATCGGCGACATGCCCCTCAAGATGCAGGCCAAACTCCTCCGCGTCCTGGAGAAGGGCGAGGTCGTCCGCGTCGGCAGCAACGAGACCCGCAAGGTCGATGTCCGCCTCGTGAGCGCCACCAACAAGGACCTCCCCGCCCTCATCTCGCGCACCGAGTTTCGCGAAGACCTCTACTTCCGCATCAAGGGCGCGCAGGTTCACCTCCCCCCCCTGCGCGAGCGCCGCGAGGACATCCCCCGCATCATCCACCACGCCATCGCCAAGGCCGCCAAGTCGATCGGCTGGCCCCACAGCGCCGTCCCCGGCATCACCGATACCGCGCTCCTCCGCCTCACCAGTTACTCCTGGCCCGGCAACGTCCGCCAACTGCTCAACACCATCCAGAACATCCTCGTCAACGCCCTCCCCGATGCCGAAGAGCGCTCCGGCGCCTGCACACTCGACCTCCGCCACATCCCCGACGAGATCCGCACCGCCGACGCCTCCACCGACAACGACCTCGATTCAGCCACCGGCGGCTCCCTCGCCGGCGCGAACCTCTCCCAACTCGAGAAACGCGCCATCCGCGAGACCCTCGCCCTCACCGCCGGCAACCGCGAACAAGCCGCCCGCATGCTCGGCATCGGCGAACGCACCCTCTACCGAAAACTCAACGAGTACGGCCTGCGCTGATCCCTCCCCTTCCCCGGGTCCGCGCCCCCTTTCGCCCCAACCCGGGTGCCTCCGGTTTCGTACAGAACCTTGAGCATGCCCCCCGCCGAGCCGCAACCAGGCGATCTGAAGCCGACGCCGCCACCCGCCGGGCGCGTCGGTCGCACCTACCACCTCCACCTTCCCTTCATCCTCTACTGCGCGGTCTCCCTCCTCATCGCCATCGGCGCGTTCAACTCCGGCAACAACCTCCTCTTCTGGCTCTTCGCCCTCGCCCTCTCCATGCTCGTCGTTTCCGGCCTCGTCAGCGGCCAGATGCTCATGGCCGTCCGCCTTGAACGCGAGCGCATCGAGAGTGTCCATGTCGGCCAGCGGCTCATCATCCGCTACCGCGTCACCAATCGCAACCGCCGCATCCCCGTCTTCTCCCTCGCCCTCGCGGAGGAGACCAAGGCCCCCCGCGCGGATCTCGTCCAGCCGGAGGGCTTTATCCCCCACGTCCCCGCACGGTCGAGCGTCTTTGCCGAGACCTCAACCCCCGCCCCGCGCCGCGGCACCCTCGCCCTCTCCACCATCCGGGTCATCAGCGAGTTCCCCTTCGGCATCGTCCGCAAGTCCCTCACGTTCACCCTTCCCGCCACCGCCATCATCCACGCCGCCCCCGCCCCCGGGGCGGCGGCGCGCCGGCGCCAGCGCACCGCCCGGACCGGCCGCCACGCGCGTGCCGCGCCCGAGCGGCCGCCCGCCCGC
>JBQTIJ010000410.1:0-2202 GCA_052388255.1 Phycisphaerales bacterium | reverse complement strand
ACAACATGGCGGTGACGCTGTTCCTCTTGAATCTCTTCTCCATGGTGCACCCGGGCTCTTTCGAAAACTCGGACACCAAGGGCCGGCAGGCCGAGACCGTGGACGATCTGCTGACGCGAGGGGCCAGGAGCATCGAGCGCTTTACCAAGGGGCGGCCGGAGGTGGAGGCGCTGCTCCTGAGAAACTTTGGCGATGCGCTGCGGGCCCGGGGGGACCTTGACGGCGCGGAAGCGCTCTTGCGCAAGTGCGCGGCCGTGGAACGGGGGATGGGTCAGGCCGGGGCCGAGGGCCTGCTCATCACGCTGCAAGCGCTCGGGCGGGCGCTCGACGACCGGGGTGACGGGCGCGGTGCGGCCGCGGCGTATCACGAGGCGCTCGATGTGCAGAAGGCGAGTGGGCGGCTTAACCTCACCCATGGGTGGATCACGATCCAGAGCGTGGCCACGGCGCACTGGCGAGCCGGAGAGTTCGCGGAAGCGCGGGTGCTGTTTGACGAGCTCTTTGACGCGGTGCGCGGGCTTGAGGATGGTCCGTCGATCATCGCGCAGGCCAAGAGCAACCTTGCCGGGTTGTACGTGAGCCAGGGGATGTACGCGGAGGCGGAGCCGATCGTGCGGGAGGCGATCGCGGGGATGCGCTCTTCGACGATGCGCGACATGCGCGATGAAGTGTTGACGGCCGAAGGGAACTATGCGTGGCTGCTGCTGCAGCTTGGTCGGCCGGCGGAGTCGCTCGAACTGGCGCGCAAGGTGCTTGAGGGAAAGCGTGGCATTTATGATCGCGGGCACCTGAAACTCGCCAAGGGGGAGTTTGGGCTCGCACAGGCCCTTCTCGCCACGGGGCAGCCGGAGCCCGCGCTCGCACTGCTCGAATCGGCCCTGCCGGTCTACCGGACCCGGGCCAAGCCGGGGACCTCGACCGCGATTGAGGTCGAAACCACCATGGGGGAGTGCCTGCTTGATCTTGGACGAGCAACGGAGGCACGACCGTTACTTGAGAAGTCGCTTGCGGCGGTTGGCGGTCCGGAAGGGCTGGGGGCGCTCGATCCCTCTGACCGCAAGGCGCTCGTACAGGGGCTGGCGCGGGCCCTCCGCGCAACGGGAGAGGCGGAGCGCGCGGCGCTCCTGGAGAAGACCCTTCGTCCGCAGGACCGCTGAGGGCACGCGTTCAGCACGCTCAGCAACTTCACTCACCAAGCACCGCGAGCAACCCGACCTCCTCGCGCGTGAGTGTCCGCGTCAGTGCCACTTCCCGGAGAGTGCGGCTTCCTTCGGCACGGAAGGCGGCGGCGGAGTCCGGGTTTCGGAGCGCGTGGTATCGCCAAAGGAAAATCGCTCCGCCTGCCCGAGCCGCGGGTGAGGGGACAGCACACCCTGCGCGGTCATCGGTGAGACGGAGGTATTCCTCAAACCGCGCCGCGGCGGCATCGGCCTGACCGCTCCGCTGCAAAGCGAGGGCGAGCCGCTCGAGGGCGCTACAGAAAGGTGTGTGGTAGTGCGAACTGCGGTTGTCGGCACTGAAGACCCGGAGCAGCACGGCCACGGCACGCTCGGCGCTCGCGAGGGCGTCGGCGGCACGGTTGTCGGCCACAGCACAGCGCGTGAGGAGCCCGTGAAACTCACCGAGCGTGAGAACGCAGTCCGCATCGCCGGGGAGCCGATCGAGGAGTTGATCGGCCGGCCCGAGGGACCGGAGCGCATCCTGAGCGCTCCCGGCGAAACCGAGGGAAAGGAGCAACGCGGCGCGCTCAACGCCGATCGCCAGCCGCAGGTGCTGGATCGACGGTGACTCGCCCGGATCGAGCCGCGACATCGTCTCGCCAATGGTGCGGGCGATGTCGCTGACGATCGCCGGGTGTTTGACCGGATCGACCCCTGCTCGGGCCCTGCCGACGAGCACCCGGTAGCGGCGGAGGGCCTGCTCCGCGTTCGCACCACCAGCGGTGGCGACGGCGCTCTGGGTAGCGAGCCCGTCCATGATCGCGCGGCGTGCCTCGTCGGGCTGCCCGCTCGCGAGGGCGGCAACGCCGAGGTCGATCCGCGCGGCGGCGATCTCCTGCTCAAAGTGGGCGTCACGCATCTTGGTGGTCTGGAGCCCATTGAGCAGTTCGAGCGCGGTGCGGACCCGCGTGAGCCGCTCTTTCCACGGTTCGCCCGCGCCCTCCAGACGCTCGCCCCGGAGGAGCGTGAGGGCGAGGTCGAG